>CALCRE010000109.1 GCA_937894465.1 uncultured Clostridia bacterium | reverse complement strand
ATCATCCTCGACAGGTACTGTGAACAACGGTAATAGTATATTTACAGTTGAAACGGTATCCGGGAACTTCAGAATCAATCAAAAATAGGTTAAAATGAAAAACAACATATCAATTGAAGAAAGCACCAGGGAAGAACAACTTGAAATTGATGATCGGATCATCGAGTATAATAACCGGAAGGTGCCGTTTACTCAACCACATGCGTTCATCCCTGTCAATCGTGTCATAAAGAGTGAAAACGGTGAAATCATCGCCGGCGTGAACAGTGTGCTATATGGTTGGAATTGTCTTTATATAGACGTATTATGGGTCAAAGAAGAATTCAGATCAAAAGGATACGGTTCAATATTGTTAAACGAGGTTGAAAAAGTTGCTCAAGAATACGGATGTGACTTGATTCATTTGGACACTTTTGATTTCCAAGCAAAGACTTTCTATATCAAGCACGGATATACCGTGTTTGGCGTGTTGGAAGATTGCCCCGACCGGCACAAACGATATTACATGACAAAGAACATATAAGAATAGATCAACATGAATTGATCAATCGAAAAAGTGATCCTTCAGGCGGATCACTTTTTCATATTTTTATATTTAAATTTTTTATTTATATTTTCTCGCTTTACACGTGAAACTTTCTTATGATTTCTTCCCTAACGGCTTTTCCTGCGAATACAGCCAGGCTCATAATGATCAAATATGAAAATACAGCGGAAATGATTCCGGGAAGCATGGGTTCCGTTAAAAAGCACAGCACAAGAATAAAAGGTACAAAACCTGCTACACACATAGACAAAAGGTAGAACAAAAAGTCTTTGCGATTTTGCTTTTTCTTGATCATGATAATAACGGCTGCAGCGATAAAGGCAATGGAAACAATGGGCATGCCATATGAAACCGACCAAGTTACCCGATTGAATGTTCCGGTATTATAGATGAATATATTCATGACCAACATCAGAAGTGATACTGAAATGGCATGTCCTACCAGCTTAATACCCAAATGAACACGGGTTTTGAACGTCAACAAGCCCATCAACCAGATGTATAAAACATAAGCTGAAAAAATGACGCTCCATAAACTACCGGTCCAAGTTACAGCATTAATGGCTGCACTGATCAAAATCATAAGGATGGCCGCAACAAACATAATTTTAGCCAATTTGCGATTGCTTTGAACCTGTGGTATATATTCCGGATATTTTGATTCCGAATGATGCATGTATGCACTTGGTAAATGTTTCCCACAAAGCGGACAACGGTCTGTTTTGCCGGAGATTCGTACCCTACAATCAATACAATATAGCATGTCTACTCCTTTTTTAATAATATTTTTCCCAATAGTTTCCTTGTATTTCAACTTTAACGCCTTGCTCAGTTAAAAACCTGAAAAAGGTTTTTTCAATATCTGATTCTTTTATTCCGCGGGAGAATGACACTGACATTACTCCGTTGTAGGATACCACAGCAACATTAGGGCCGGTGTTGTACCCTGATCCTAAATTCAATTCCACATCCTCCACATACTGCATCATGGTTTTAGGTAATGATATATTTCCTAAATTCGTGATAGTGGACGTGGTCGTCCGGTTTCCGATGATCTTGTATCCGGCTTTGAGTAACAAGCTCTTTATAAACAAAGGGCTTCCTCTTACCGCAAAGTTCTTTTCCGCCGAAACGTTTGCCTTCATAGTTTCCATTAATAAATCAAGTTCGAGTCCGACTTCAAAATCCCTTTTCATTTTATTTAATATTTCTCTAAAATCTATCATACCATGTTTGTACTCATGATGGGAATGGAAATACAAAGAAAAATTTCGTAATGTTTTAGAATTAAAGTATCGCCTCATATTAACAGGTACAAAGATACTGACCGGCTTTTTTGCCATTCTCTTCTTGTCCTCTGTTTTCAAAATGCTGTAAGCTAACAATGCCGCCAAGTACTGTGTTATGGTGGCTCCATATTCCTTGGATGATTTCTTCAATTCATCCACGCTTATTTTTCCGGTAATGACCCCTGTTCCCCCTTGGATAAAGGGAGTTCCTTTGATTTGATACGCTTGCTTTGCAACAGGTCTGCTAATTGGACCTTCCTTGTAGTTCTTCACAAAACTGTCCTCCATCTCTTCAGGAGAAGGAGACTGGTCACAGGTCAATACCAAGTTTTCACTTTCCATTGGGTAGCCTTTTAATTCTAAATACCGATATACCAAGGATTTTGTGTACTCCGTCGCACCGCTTCCATCGCAGATGCTATGAAACACCTCCATACTGATACGATTTTTGTGGTAAAAGCAAGAAAATTGATACCCGTTATTCGCTAAAAAGTCAAAGGGCTTGCACATTTGAGGAGGTTCCGGCTTAACTTCCGGATAACGTTCATTTCTCTCGTAATAATACCAGAAGAAACCTTTTCTCATCTTCACATAAAAAGTCGGAAATCGCGGTTGCAAATCCATAACCGCTTGTTGCAATACATCAGGGTCTACTTCCTCTGTTAATGTTATAGCAATTCTAAAAACATGTCCGTTTTGAGATCCGGATACAACAGGGTATATCTTCGCTGCATTATCAAGTCGAAACCATTTTGGTCCCCCTTGATTTACCTCGGTATTCATCAGACGATTAGACTGCAATATTTTTAACTCCTTATGATGATAATTTTATTATACCGGATGGTAAGGTCCTGTCAATGGAAATCATTTTTGCCTTAACAGTCAAAAAACAAAGCAGATTTTGCAATAGAAGTTCGTTTCTACAATATAATAAAGGTGTACTTTACCAAAAAGGAAGCGGATGACCAATAAGCATCATCCGCATATAATTTAACTGTTTGTTGTTTTTTATTGTAGTCCACCTGCAAGCAACACGCCTAATTGGTGCTGAGGATCAATTTTTCCGTCCTTATGCCTTCTTCCGTTAAGGAAGTATAAATCAAAGTGGCCGTCCATGCCGTTTCCGGATATGGCGTCGTAATTGGGTCCATATCCGTAATTACCGCTTCTATTTTGTACATTGGCAAGATATCCTGCACCGTCAACCCCTGCATGAGGCATTGCAGAAACTGATACTGCATATCTTCTTCCGCCCACTTCCAATATGAAAGGTTTTCTTTCCCAGGACCAGTTACCGCCATAGGAATCTTTCAGTTTTTTACTGTCGGCTTTTGTTAATGTCTCAGTGTCTGCATGGGTTGCACCGGTTGTCCTTTTTACAGTGATTCGAACTCCGGTATTCATATCAATCAAGACACCGGTTTTGTTGATCGGGAGCACATATTGACCTTGCTCGGTCCAATCCAACACTTCCCCGTATGAAGAAGAAGGAACACTTTTCCTACCGATGTGTTTCACAGGAATTTTAATCACCTGACCAATGCTCAAATATCCGTTGTCCAAGCCGTTGGCTTTTCTCAAATCACTCTCAGAAATCCCATGTTGTGTCGCCACCGACCATATGGTATCTCCGTTTTTTACCGTGTATGAATTATAGGAAATATAATCCCCTACGGTGCTGTAGCTTATTAGACCGGAAAAATAGGTACTGTTGTCACAAAAACCACTGTTGCTTTGATCCAACCAATAAACACTCTTGTGGATGTATCCGGTTCCCTTAGGAGAAGATACTGCATACCAGTCGCCGCTTTTACCGGTTACTGAAACTGCCGTCCACGCAGCTAAGTAGGCTTTATCTGTATGACCGAATCCGGGTCCGGCCTTTAGTGTAGCATTTTTATTCACATAAGCGTTGTATCTGAAATTCCCGTTGTTTTTATAGACTACGACCGTTTGGCACTACTAATAAGAAA
>CALCRE010000108.1 GCA_937894465.1 uncultured Clostridia bacterium | reverse complement strand
CTTCCTCCCACCGCCTAAAGGTGATGGGTTTCCGTGCCTAGTATTATATGAAAGAACTGCTTAATATACCTTACAGCAAATTCTATACCGATGAAAGACTGGTGGATTTGTTCATACCGGACGATATAAAAAGCGACAAGTGTATATTCTTCATACACGGAGGGGGATTCAGTGCCGGAAAAAAAGATGCATGGTATCCCTTGGCGAGATGGTTTTGTGAAAAAGGCTATGTCAGTGCCAGTATGGAATACAGGTTAGCTCCCGGAGAATTAGCCGGGGACAACAGCTTTGAAGAAGGTTACAAACGATATTTTCCCGCGCAAATAGAAGATGTTCGTTTGTGCATGAATTTTTTGAAGGAGAATGCTTCAAAGTATGGATATGACAAGAACAAGATCATCATTGCAGGCTCTTCTGCAGGTGCCTATTTATGCGGTATGCTTTTGACCATAAAAAAAGATGACTTGTTAGGATACACATTCGAAATGAACTGTTTGGACACCACTCCTTTGGGAGCGGTGCTATATTGTCCTGTAATGGATATTCGCTATACCGATATGACGGTATACGGAACGGAAAGTAAGTTCAATCAGAACTTTATGGGTAAACTTATTGAAGGAAATGAAGATCTTTATCAAATCGCATCTCCTGTGCACAGAATCTCCGGAGGAGAAGCACCTTGTCTGATCATTCATGCCATGAATGACAAGCTTGTGACTCAAAAGGCTGTGGATAATTTGATCCAAGCTTTCAAACAACATAAAGTACAAGCGGATGTCGCTTATGTAGAAGGTGCAGCTCACGGTTTCGGGTATAATGTCAAGACGCCGCAACAGTTATACGCATTGGAAAAAATGAATGAATTTGTCGAAAGACTTTAATTTTACATAATTAGGTATCAGGAAGGATTGAATGGATTAAATGAAAGAGCTACGAGAGAAAAAAGGATTTATCTGTGATATGGACGGCGTCCTTTATCATGGAAACCATTTGTTAGACGGAGCAAAGGATTTTGTGGACGCATTGATAGATATGGATAAGAAGTACTTGTTCTTAACCAATAGCTCCGAACGCTCCAGAAAAGAGTTATCTCAAAAACTCTCCAGAATGGGCATTGAAGTGGATGAGCAATATTTCTATACCAGTGCCTTGGCCACAGCTGCCTTTTTACAATCCCAACAACCGGGAGGAACAGCTTTTGTCATAGGAGAAGCCGGATTGATCAATGCGCTATACGATGCAGGTTTGTCCATGAATGATGTCAATCCGGATTTTGTAGTGGTAGGTGAGACCAGAAGCTACAGCTATGATAAGATAGAACATGCAGTCCACTTGGTTCAAAAAGGTGCAAAATTAATCGGAACAAACTCTGACCTCACCGGTCCTACGGAAAGAGGGATTGTACCGGCAACCAGAGCATTGATTGCTCCCATAGAATTGGCCACCGGTGTCAATGCCTATTTTGTAGGTAAACCCAATCCGTTAATGATGAGACACGGCCTTAAGCTGTTAGGTTGCAGCAGTTCCGAGACCGCCATCATAGGCGACCGGATGGATACGGACATTATTGCGGGCATCGAGGCGGAAATAGATACG
>CALCRE010000107.1 GCA_937894465.1 uncultured Clostridia bacterium | reverse complement strand
AATTGCCCCTTAGGGTATTGGCTTTATGAAATTGTCTGCCGGATTGATTCCGGCCTAAAAAAGAAACACCCCGCTTTCTTCTAAAAAAGCAGTGTGCATCTATGAAAAACGAGGGTTCTGAATTTCTCATTCAAAACCCTCGTCAGGCCGCATAAACACTGGGTTTTTCAGCCCTGCATCTATTTTGACCTAATCTTCTGGAGCTGGTGGTGGGAATTGAACCCACAACCTGCGGTTTACGATACCGCTGCTCTGCCGTTGAGCCACACCAGCAATCACTTTATCTATTTTAATGACATTTACCGATGTTGTCAATACCTATATTTTTGTTTCTTTGCTAAGCAAGAGCTGCGATGGATGTGATGACGGTGTATATTCCGGACAAAGCAAGAAAAATGTATACCACCTTGTTAAATACATCCACATTAATCTTGTGGAAAAGCTTTAACCCGATATAGCTGCCTACTGCCACACCCAGCACGCCGATTGCAGAAAAACCCAAAGTGGACAAAACTACATTTCTATAGAATATATGTAGGAGGACACTAAAAGAGGTTGAAAACAAAAAGTACGTCTGAAGGTTTGCCATGTATTTTTCCTTAGGCAGATTCCCAGCCATATAGTAAAGCACAATTGGAGGTCCGGATATATTGAACATACCACCGAAAAGACCACTGATAAACCCGAAGATCAATCCGTTTTTCACATTGTATTTGATCTTTACCTTGCTTTTATAAAATGCAAAGTATATGGCGATTACAATAAAGGAAAACCCTAAAAGAATCTTGATATACTCGGCCTTTGCTCCCATTAAAAACTGCATGCCGATGACTCTGCCCACAAGGCTGGCAATCAACGGTATATAAACGATACTGATGTCAATATGCTCTCGCAATTTGTAGACGTTTTGAATATAGCAACATGTTGCCAGAATGGACAAGACTGCCACGGATTGTTGCATAGGCATAATCATCACAAGAAAAGGCAATGCCACGATTGCAAAACCGAAACCGATGGATGATTGAACAAAACCGGCACCCAGCGCAATCAGTAACATTGCCAGAACATTTCCCAAAGTTACATGTTCCAAATATATTTACCTCATAGATTAACTCTTTTGTTAAAACTCAATTCTTTCAAATGTATTGTTTTCAGCTGATTTGGTAGCCTTTATGCACATCAAACAGCTTAAAAGCCCCGCGTCTAATGATGCAACCGATTCAGCCTCTTTTCTCATCACATCGATGAAATTAAATGCAAGAACGCTGTCTCCACCGCCATGAGACATGGTTTTGGAGTTCACATCATAGGTTTCCACCCGAGGTGTGTTATGCATAAACACCTTCAATTGATCCTTGTACCAATCGAATTCCAATGTCCCGTTGTATCCTAAGAACCTTGCACCTCTTGTCCCTGCTGCTTTTCTTGCAAAGAAGTTTTGCGTGTAGTTCACATGCATCCCGGTTGAATAGCGGATAATGGCGCTGCTTGAATCTTCGTTTCCGGTGTCGGTGGCAAAACAGCACATATCACCGTTGGGATTGTCGAACTTTACATATTTCATACTGTATGGGCCTTCCGGGCATGTGTCCTTTTCAGGGCAATCCTTGCAATAAACACCGGCCGGTTTGCTTCCCTTGAAAATCTGTTTGCTTCTCATGGCACAAACCATCACCGGATCAATGTTCAAGATGTTGTTGATGTAATCAAAGTCATGAGTTGCTTTTTGCAAGAACAACCCTCCGGTTTCGTTCTCATCTCTGTACCAGTTGTGAAAATATACACCGCCGTAGGGCACATTATTATACGCTTGCACATGTTCAATGGTTCCTAGTTTTCCGGTGTCGATGATTTCTTTGGCTAATTTAGCCAAGGGAGTTACTCTTAAGGGAAAGGATACCACAACCTTGCTCTTGGATTCCTCATATGCCTTTTTCAACATCAAAAGGTCTTCCATGTTCGTGGATACCGGTTTTTCAATAAACATCGGCAGGTTTCTTTTTAAAACCTTCACTCCCATGGTGCTATGTAATGAACATCTCGTGCCGATCATGACTCCGTCCAATTCCTCTTGATCCAGCATTTGATCCGCATCCAAGTATGTTCTGATGTTGTCATTCCATAAACCACGTGTTGACAAAGTGGTTTTTGCCTTTTCCGGATTAATGTCCGTAATGGCGGTCAACTCTATATCCTTTGCCAATTCCAATACCAATTTTGCCATACCGGTCACCCGGTTTCCGCACCCGATGATACCTAGTTTCATATCTACCTCCAAAATACACGGTTCTTTTCAACTATATCTTATTTCATCCCTTTAGGATTCCAATCTTTTTCTAATACTTTTGACTTCGGCAATAATTTTTTCGGTGTCCAGCCCGATGATCTCCCGGTTCTTCATGACGGTTTCACCGTCTATGATCACCGTTTTCACATCACTTCCCTGCATGGAATACACGATTTGCTCTACAGGGTCTCCAAAGCCCGGTGCGTTATGGATCCCGGTTTCATCCAACAAAACAATATCCGCCGGAGATCCTTCTTCCAGTTTCCCTATTTTACTATTCAAAGCATTTGCACCGTTTAAGGTTGCCATTTGAAAAGTCTCTCTTGCAGATACTAATTTACTGTCCCGGTTGACACCTTTATGGATCAAAGAAGCAATGTGCATTTCCTCTATCATGTTCACGTTGTTATTACTTGCCGCTCCGTCGGTACCCAAACAAACACAAATCCCTTCCTTCAACATACGATCTACCGGTGAGACTCCTGAAGCCAGTTTTAAATTACTGGTAGGATTGTGCACGGGATAAATACTTTTATCCTTCATGAATTGAATGTCAACATCATCTACATGAACCATGTGCGCTGCTACCACAGGTACGTTAAACATACCCATCCGGTCCATGGCTTCCAATGCCCGCATCTTATACTTTGCCTCGATGTTCTTTTTCTCGTCTTGGGTCTCGAGTACATGAATATGAATAATGCTGTTTGTTTCCACAGCCAAATCCACCGATTGCTTGATCAATTCCGGCTCATACAAATACAGGGAATGGATCTCCATGGAGGTTGTAATTCTGCCGTTTCCTGCGCCCCGGTATTTCTTTACGAACTGCTCATAAGCCTTTCCATCGAAAATGGTTCCACGATCGGTCTTTTTATCCGATGTCAATGTGTTTTTAGATATGTTGGCCCGCATTTTACTGTCTAAAACCGCTTGTGCGCATTGCTCCATATCCAAATACATATCTAAAAAGCATGTAGTACCGGAAGAAATCATTTCACAGGCCGCCAACATGGTTCCCCAGTAATAGTCGTCTCCTTGAAGGTTGGCTTCCAAAGGTAAAATGCGTCCGAACAACCAATCCTCCAATTTCATATCATTGGCGATATTCCTTAATATGACCATGGGAGCATGGGAGTGGCAATTCACCAATCCCGGTATAGCGATACAACCGTTTCCGTCGATGATCTGATCATATTCATTCGAAACGACGTCGGTCCTTTTCCCGGCATAGGTAATGACATTCCCTTCATACACGATCATACCGTCTTGTATTGCCTTGCTACAGGCATCCTTGACCAACCTGACATTTTTAATTAGCCTTTTCATCTTCTATCCTCATTTTACAGGTCCCATCCGGCCAGATATTTTTTCTGTTCTGCACTTAAACGATCCAATTGCTTACCCCGGCTTTCCAACTTGATGCCGGCCACCTTATCGTCTAATTCTTTCGGAACTACGTAAACCTTGTTTTCCAATTCTTTACCCTTTTTGACTAGATACAAATTGCTTAGGGCTTGTAAAGAAAAACTCATGTCCATAATTTCTGCCGGGTGACCGTCTCCTGCTGCAAGATTGACCAAACGGCCTTCCGCCAATAAATAAATCACCTTTTTATTCCCCAACACATACCCGGTGATATTGTTTCTTGCCTCATATACAGAAATCGCTTCTTCTTTGAGTTGATCCACATTAATCTCCACATTAAAATGCCCGGCATTACAAAGAATAGCACCGTCTTTCATATCGGAAAAATGTTTATTCGTAATGACATCCTTGCATCCTGTGACCGTGACAAACAAGTCCCCAACCTTACATGCCTCATTCATAGTCATAACGTCAAACCCGTCCATCATGGCTTCACAAGCCTTTACCGGGTCAATTTCTGTGATCACCACCTGTGCGCCGAAACCTTTTGCCCTTAATGCCACTCCTTTTCCGCACCAACCATATCCGGCAATCACTACGGTTTTACCTGCTACGATCAAATTGGTGGTTCTGTTGATTCCGTCCCACACCGATTGACCGGTGCCGTATCGATTGTCAAAC
>CALCRE010000106.1 GCA_937894465.1 uncultured Clostridia bacterium | reverse complement strand
GGTGATGGGTTTCCGTGCCTAGTATTATATGAAGAAGTTTGACATTATTGTGATCGGCAGCGGTGCAGGGCTAATGGTAACTGAAGCAGCTATAATGAAAGGTATGAAATGTGCCATTATTGAAAAGTCTAAGTTTGGAGGAACATGTCTGACAAAAGGTTGCATACCGTCTAAAATGCTTGTTTATCCGGCAGATTTAATACGAGAATCTGAAAAATCAGAGAGGGTTGGTGTCTGTTTTAATAAACCTCGCATTGACTGGGATAAAATATCGAAAAGATTATGGAATCAGATTGATCATAACATACACATGGAAGAAGGTTTAAAAAAGGTTGAAAACCTTGATGTCTATAATGGTACAGCGGAGTTTACAGGAAAAGATACATTAAGAATAAAACTTGCGGACGGGAGTTATTCTGAAGAGATCCAAAGCGAACTCATCGTTATAGCTGTCGGTGCAAGATCATTTATTCCTCCTATAAAGGATCTGGAACAAACGGGATATGTTACATCAGAGACCTTCTTTGGAGAAAAATATCCGAAGAAGCCTTGGAAGAGCCTGGTTATAGTGGGGGGCGGTGCCATAGGTGCAGAGATTGCCCATATATTTTCATCCCTTGGAACTAAAGTGACAATAGTAGAAAGAAGACCACGTTTAATCGCAACAGAGGAAGAAGAAATCAGTGCAATGGTGCAACATGAATTCATGCATAATGGAATTACAGTGTTAACAAACCATAATGCTTTGTCTGCCGGATGTAAAGGACGTTTAAAGACATTAACAGTAGAGGATGCTGTGACAGGCGAGAGAAAGGTCATCGAAGCGGAAGAAATATTTATATCATCCGGTGTCCGAACAAACACAGACATATTGCATATTGAACATACTGATGTAGAAACCGATGCAAAAGGGTGGATCAAGACGAACGAATATATGGAGACCTCTCAAAAAGGTATCTATGCAATAGGAGATATAAACGGAATATATCAATTCAGGCACAAAGCAAATTATGAAGCCGAAGTCCTCATCAACAATTTGTTCACAACCGGTGAAAAAAGAAGAGCGCATTACAAAGCAGTGCCTTGGGCTATATTCACAAATCCACAAGTTGCCCATGTAGGGTTGACTCAAGCTGAAGCAAAAAGCAAAGGCTTAAGATGCTGGATCGGTAGAAACTACTATTCACAGATCGCCGGTGGAATTGCATTGGGGATCGAAGATGATTCGATTGATAACGGATTTATAAAAATTATTGTAGGTGAGAATCGTAACATTCTAGGAGCACATATCGTAGGCCCTCATGCCTCTATTTTGATACATTCTTTCATCTATTTAATGGAGTTTGACCTTACATGCGATAAACGTCGACTTGAAAAAAGTGAGCACCTGATATGTCCACAACTGAGTAGCTTCACCACGATCAATGAATCTATGGTCATCCATCCCTCTCTTAACGAGCTTACCGCATGGGTTCTAGATAATATAGACTGGTCGAAGGAAGGTTAAAAACTTTTTACCGGAGGAACTTTTTTGATATGTATGATGAATTAAAAAAACGGCTGGAAGGTATGGCATATTCAGTGAACACACCTTTTGAGAAGGATGGAGACATTGATTACAAAGGACTTGAACGTTTGTTGAATTACTGTATTGATCAAGGAGCAAACTCCATTGTGCTCACTTATGGAGATAGTGTTTACAGCCTGTTAACAGACCGTGAAGTTGGTGAATTAACAAAGAAGACCGTTGAAATTGTGAACCGCAGGGTTCCGGTTGTCGCTGCAGATCGTCAATGGTGGACAGGAGAAGAGATTAAGTTTGCCGAATATTGTAAAGAAATCGGTGCAGATCTTCTCATGGTATTACCTCCGGACTGGGCGGCTTCTTGTACCGAATCTACCATGACAGATCATTATATCGAAGTCTCGAAACATATGCCGGTTATGGTGGTGACCAATGTTTTTGTGAAAAGAGGTATGACATTCGGACTCAATGTCATGCGTCATTTAAAAGAGAAGGCACCGGGGGTCATAGCTGTAAAAGATGACTTTACAGGAGACTTCGGCAGGAGATTAGGGCTTTTATCCAAGGATACATGGACATTCATGATGGGCGGTACAAAAGAGAAGTTCATGGAATCGTTGGATTATGGTTGTAATGCATACTTTTCAACCTTCTTACCAATCAACCCTGCCATTGCCCGAGATTTTTACCGTTATATACAAAGCAATGATCATCAAAAGGCAATTGAGATCATTGCAAAATATGAAATTCCGTTTTTTGATACCATTATGAAATTCAAAGGTGGTTTTGACGCCGGTATGAGAGCAGCTATTCACTTGAATGACGATTTAATGCCATGTTATAGAAGAGCTCCTTATGCCAATCCTACAGAGGAAGAAATATTGAGCTTAAAACATACGTTAAAGGATTTGAACATACTGTAATCACATATAAGTACAGGAGGAATTCTAATGTCTATTCAATCGGTTAAAAGAGAGGTTTTCGAGAAGTCACCTGGTAAAAACAAAGCGCCTAGCCATTCATTTGCTTACTTAGGCCAAGGCTTTACGAAAATACATAAAAGATGTGTGGCTTATGAAGGAGATTATACAAACGAAGCCTATGAGCGGATTTCGCCGGATAACGGACATACATGGTCGTCATGGAAAGATGTGTATGCCAATCTCATAAAGAAAAAAGAACAAGGCGAAGTGTTGTGGGTGGAGACACCTGTCACAGGTACATACAACAAAGTTCACGATCATTATGTATCACTGAATATGCAAAGATTGTTTCCCCACGGTCATCATGAGGATTATAGGTTATTGTGGTCCGGTGTAAAGGGAACGATAGATCATACCTATCTTGATATTTCAAAAGACTTAAAAACTTGGAACACTCCACAGTTAGTCAAGTACGAAAACGGTGCTAACTACGATGAGGACAACTGGTTGGATCCGGAATATACTGATAAAAATCTTGCCTATTTAGGATGTAATCTTGAAATCGATTCAAACGGCGATATCCTATTCCCAATCGGTGCACGAGTTGATGCATGCTGCAAAATTCTAGGGATGGATCCTTTGAATATCTTCCCATCCTGTCCCCACATTGCCAATGGTTTGATTGTTATGCGTGGTATTTGGAATGAACAAAAAAACCAATATGAGTTTCATCCGTCAAAACCTGTTATTATTTCCGATTTAAAATCGTCACGAGGTGTGGATGAACCGACTATTATCTTGCTAAAAAGCGGTAGGATTGTAGTGGTATTCAGAGGAGCCAATACAGATATGTCGGCATGGAAGACCAGATTGGCACCCGGGACACCGGCTCATAAATGGTATTCCTATTCCGATGACGGAGGTAAAACGTTTACTGACCCTGTTCCGTATCCATTTGATAACGGCGATCTTGTTTATTCACCTGCCAGCATATCAAGGTTTATTCGTAGCGAAAAGAATGGAAAAGCATATTGGATCGGTAATGTAACACCTGCCGATACAAAGGGAAGTTACCCCCGAGAACCTTTGGTAATGGCTGAAGTGGATGAAAAAACCGGTGTATTGAAAAAGGATACATATACCGTTATTGATCAAAGGAACCCTGAAATGGAAAGTGAACGGGTGCAATTATCAAACTTCACAATCTTTCAAGACCGACAGACGAATGATCTGGAGATATACTTGACTAAAATAGAAGCGAACGTCAAAGAAAAGTTTTCTGCGGATGCGTGGAAATATACCATAACATTTGATGAATAAGGAGAATCCTATGAGCAAGTATATAAAAGTGAGTGCGTTGTCCATGAAAAACACTGTCAATCATTCCGGTAACCTAAATGGAAATTTACAATCGGAGACAGATCGAATGATTGACAGCTGGAGGGGGCAGCTAAATACCGTTTTGCCCAACAAGCCGGATGTCATTGTACTGCCGGAAGTATGTGACGAGTATCGGAATTATCCTCTTGCGCGCAAGTTCGAATATTATGATGTAAGGGGAGATCAAGTACGGGATTTCTTTATGGATCAAGCCGAGAAAAATTCATGTTATATAGCATATTCCGCTGTCAAGAAGATGCATGATGGAACGTATAGAAATGCAACACAATTAATCGGAAGAAATGGGAAGCTCGCCGGGGTATATTTTAAGAATCATCCCACCATCGATGAAACAAAGGATAAAAAAATCTTACCGGGGAAGGATGCTGACATCATTGAGTGCGATTTCGGCAAGGTTGCATGCGGAATTTGTTTCGATCTCAATTTTGATCCGTTATGGGAAAAATACAAAAAACAAAATCCTGATATCATCCTTTTTTCTTCTGCGTACCATGGTGGAATCATGCAAAATTACAGAGCGTATCAATGTCGTTCATATTTTGTCGGATCCATCATGGATATTCAAAACTCAGTCATCAGTCCGGTAGGGGAAACCTTGGCGACATCCACTAATTATTTTGGATATATAACTCATGAAATTAATTTGGATTACAAAGTGATTCATCTGGATTACAATTGGGGGAAGATTAGAAGTGCCGTTGCAAAGTATGGGAGCAAAGTAAAAATGCACGATCCCGGATTTTTAGGAGCGGTATTGATGACAAGTGAAACCGATGAATTTACCATGGATGAAATCATTGATGAATTCAAAATTGAATTATTGGATGACTATTTTGACAGATGCTTGGATTATCACAAAACCCATGTAGAAAAGTAGGTCGTTATTTCTTAGGAGGATGCTATGTTACAGTGCGGAATGAGTGAAACGGATATTACACCGTGGTTGGGACTTGAGATACCGGGTTATCTTAGCATACGGAATGCAACCGGGGTCAAGGATAAGCTTTTTGCGAAAGCGGTGGTCTTTTGTAATAATGATCAAACAACAGGTATAGTGGCTATAGATGCACTGGATCTTGAACGTGAGGATGTCTTGAGGATTCGAGCAAGAGCAAATTATTTAACGGGGATACCCATGGAGAATATCATGGTATGCCTTACACACACCCATACCGGAGGCCCGGTTGTGAATTGCTTTGTTACAAAAAGAAATGAAACTTACATAGACTTTCTTGTAAACAAGGCTGCGGACGCCATTTCCCTGGCATACGAAAATCTTGTGCCGGCAAAGGTTGGTTCCGGTAATGGAATGGTGGGACATATAGCCTT
Organism: uncultured Clostridia bacterium; assembly: GCA_937894465.1. GTDB lineage: Bacteria > Bacillota > Clostridia > JAAYHZ01 > JAAYHZ01 > JAAYHZ01. The sequence continues at coordinate 4,981 of CALCRE010000106.1, read as the reverse complement.
TAACAGAAGATATGTGATGCAAGACGGAAGTGTAAAAACAAACCCCGGAAGAATGAATCCTTTGATTGTAAAACCCGTAGGCCCCATCGACCCGGATGTCATGATCATGAAAATCCAAGATGCAAATGACAAATTGATCGGGGCAATCATTAATTTCGCCTGTCATCTTGATGTGGTCGGAGGTTCGGAATATTGCGCAGATTATGCGGGAGAATTATCAAAAATCTTAAAATCAGTTTACGGTAAAGATTTTTGTTGTATCTTTTTAACCGGTTTATCAGGCAACATCAATCATATAGATACAAAAGGAACTCTTTCACGCTCATCCCATTACAAAAAGATGGGGGAGGTTCTTGCCGGAGAAACGATTAAAACTATGCCCTTTATTACATGTTGCGAGGATGTCCTTGTAGGGGCAAGATCAAAGCTTCTAAATATGCCCTTAAGAACGGTTCAAGAAGAGGATGTTCAAAAAGCCCGTCAATTGGTAGCTCAGGGTGATGATCAATCAAATGAAAAAATATTTGCGCAAGAGTTGCTTGTGTTTTGTCAATACCAAAGCAAGACTACAAATGTAGAAGTCCAAGTCTTAAAAGTTGGGGATATGGTTTTCACCGGATTTCCGGGGGATGTTTTTGTTGAATTCGGATTGCGGATAAAACAAGGTGCTCCGAATCAAGCCCACTTTATATCATCCCATGCAAACGGCAGAAACGGTTACATCCCCGTCAGGGAAGCCTTTTCTCAAGGAGGTTATGAAGTCAGAACAACAAGAAGCAACAAGCTACACCACGCTGCAGGAGACGAAATAACCGCTACAGCCTTGGAAATGATCAATTATTTCCAATAAACAATTTAACCATAGAGGAAGTACTTTCTTTAATCGCTTCAATCATGGCATTGCGGTTCAGTCTTGTAATACCGATCATATCAAACCGCTGAGCACGTATATGAGAGAACAATCTTTCCATGGATGCAAGGCAGGAAATTGTACCGTTACCGCTACCCCCGGCTGCAGCTACAGATATGACATATTTGCCGCATGCGCAGGATTGATCGCCTTTTCCGGCTTCATTCCTGCGTAGGCGATCGAAAAAGGCTTTTGCCCGTTCGCTCATTTCACCCCAATACACCGGTGTCACCACAACGTAGGCATCGGCTTGACCGAATAGAGCGTGGAGCTTTTGAAAATCATCCTGCACTTGACATTGGTGTTCGGTTCTGCAAGTACCCCAACCGTTGCCACAAGCATGGCAATTGGATATTTCGTAATCATTCAAGCAAATCAATACGGTTTCGGCACCGGCTTGTTCTGCAGATGCTTTCGCTGCATTTCCGCAAGCAGCGGTTAAACCGTCTTTGTTGGGGCTGGCTGTTATAATCAACACTTTCATAATGAAAAACCTCACTCTTAATATTTTTTAAATGCAATTCGTTATTTATATCTTATCATAAATACACATTAACACCTAAGAATAACCATAAAATAGAAAAATAAAAAAGATTGTTGTGAAAATAGCTACAACAATCTTTTTATTTCCCCCATACCCGTCTTACTTGATGATGGATATGTCCCCAATATAGGGAAGAGGCTTTTCCTCTCCCGCTTTGACATTTTTCATACCATATATGACCATGTACAACCAAGTGATAAACAATGCTGTATTCAATAAAGAACCGATAAACCATAATCTCCAATGAATGGCCATTAGGATAGCACTCAGGATGAGGATCAAAACAGAACATGCACCGGATGCAATCAATAAAACCAGACCCTGATTTGCATGAAAGCGTCCAGTTTTAGAGTCCGGACACACCACCAACGGGAGAAAGAATAGAATGCCCAGATAAGAGAGCATGAGAATGACGGTGTTATCTATGGTTTCCATATCCTTTTTCTCCAAAGGCTGTGTTTGGGCCACCATGGGTGATCCGCATTTATCACAAAATCTTGTTTGATTGCTGACTTCATTTCCGCAATTATTACAAATCATGCCGTTTCCTCCAATCTATCATGAATCGGGTCGATCGTCTAAGAATCTGATTCAGCGGCTTTTGTATAAGTCAAGGAAGTGGAAGAATCAGTGGAAATAAACGTAACGAAATCGCCTTTTTTATTGTAACCTGCATAGTAGTAATATCCTTTTTCCTCAGATGACTCCGGTCTCTCTGTGTAACCTGCATTCTTAATATTCTTTATGTAGTCTGCGGGTTTTTTGAATGAATTAAAAGAATAGGAAGAGTAAGTGTTTGAGATATAATAGTCGGAAATTTCCTCCCCGGGATCAGGTAATCCTCCTGCTTCTTTGCTGTCCCACTTTCTTTCAGCGGATCCCATGTATAAATAGGACTTTTCTCCGGTTGGTGCTTCACCTTTTCCGGCTAAGATAGATCCTTCCTCTGTTTCTTTGTCATATGTGAAATTGACGATGGATCCGTTTTTGTGCGTTCCTAGAAAGCTGTATTCATCTACGACCACTATGGTATAATCAAAGCCTTCTTTCTTAAGTTCATTGATAAAACTCTCGGCTTCTTTTTCTTTCATATCAGAAAATGTATATAAAGTTCCATCTCCTGTAGACATATATGATGTCAATTCACATTTCGGTTGGGAAAGACCATGCATTTTAGACTTATCCCATTTAGCAGTTCCGAATACGACGTCTTGACCATCTTCACCTTTGATTTTCACATTACCGTCTTTGTCGATATCCACCAATCCTCCGGTGATACCTTTCATAATGCTTCTCGCACAACCGGTAATAGAAAAGGCCAAGACCAATACCATCATAACACATAACACTCTTCTTAATAATTTTGCTGTTCTCACTTAAAACCTCCTGTTAAAGTTTCATACCTTTTTATTCGCTTCACCGTACTTTACAATCAATCCGGTGATCGAATCTACTTCCAGCTTTTTAAAGATGCCCTTCTTAGTGTTTCTGACATCACTCCTTCTTCTATTTAGTCTCTTTGCACATTCTTGTATCGTAAATCCTTCACATAAAAGCATAAACACTTTTGCTTCCTCCATGGTGAGCAACTGTAAAAGTATGGACGTGTCGGAACCCGGGGTATATTTGTTTTTGTAATAATATACTTTTCTTAGCTTTTCATAAAAACCAACACGCATAAGACACCACCCGACAAAGATTTACAATACCATCATATTCCAATACTGTGGTTTTGAACATTCATTAAAACAGATTATTACATGAAAAAAGACCTCATTAGTTCTAATGAGGTCTTGGTAAAGGCTGATTACAGGCAGGTTTAGATGTCCTTGAACATAATCAACAATTCTGTCCGACTATTGATTTCCAGTTTCCGATAGATGGCAGTACAATATGTGTTTACAGTGGAGTAGGCAATGGAAAGCATGGCCGATATTTGCCGCAAGGTATATCCTTGCAATAACAATTTGCATACTTCCAATTCCCGTTTGCTCAAACCATATTGTTTAAAGATATAATCCGTATCGTTATCCACATCAATATATTCGGAATCTCTTGCCCATTCATTATGATAAAGATGCCTAGACAAGGACGGGGATAAAATCATAAACAAAAGCAATATAAACGCCGAGACAATGGTAGCAATACCGGACAATGTGTATGTATTGATTTTTTGAATCAAATTGCCCGTTGCTACACCGGCGATACCGCCGGTTATGCCGATGAAAATAATGGACATTCTCAAATAATGCATGCTGTTATACTTATTTGCGATGACACCCATGATGTAGTAAACGTTGATCATGCCTGTGGTACTTGAGACCCCTAAAAACAAGGAAAACAAAAAAGCCATTCCCGGCAATTGATCACTGACAGCTTTAAACAAAAAAGCCATGACCACACAACCGAATGTTAAATTCCATACCCACATGGTGGACTTTTTAGTCAATGCATAAAGAGACAGTAAAGCAAAGCAACCAATTAACCCACCACCATAAAAAAGGATAAAATGTACATGTCCTACAGATTGTGTAACGATATTAAAAATACCTTTTCCTACTCCTTTGCATAAAACCACGTATATGCAATGAAGTATTAAGGTCAAATAGACACCGGGTGCCAACCTGGGAGACTTGACAAGGGTGTTTTGTCGTTCGGCAGGATCCTTTTCTACATCGGATAATACAGCATCCTTCTTAAAAAAGAAGATAGAGCATAGAGAGACCACTAGAATTAAAAATGAAAGCAGCATTTTTGCATTACTTTTTAATGCATTCTCCGGATTACCGCTTAAGAACAACATGATGATATTTATTAATATATGACTGCCTACAGTGGCATACAGCCGTTCGGTATTGTTCATTGTAAATGTATAAGGAAACAGTATACCAATATTGACACAACCTAAGGATATACCGATGGCAAAAGCGCTAATCAGCGAAACGGTGGGGGAGCTGCTCAAAGAATAAAGAATCATACCGCCTGTTACAGCCATCGCACCCCACCGACATAATGTCAAAAAGTGTTGTTTCTTTGCGAGCAGTATAAAAACAGCGGATGAAATTAAATTGGACGAGTGTAAAAGATTTCGTAATTGTGTACTAAAAACATTTTCATCTAGGGGAGAATCTGTCCACCATGTTGCAAATGCTATGACCCAAGCATAATAAACGATCCATACGAAAATATACGGAAGATTTTGTTTGCGGATGGCTTTGATGTATGTAACATTGTTTTCGGCAATGAAACGCGTTTTTTTGCTTCCTTCGTAAATATTGGATGCCATTTTTACAACCCCTTTTTTCTACCGGTATATTCATATGCGTAATGTAATATGAACATGTGTCTTACCTTAATTGCATTATAGCACACTTCTACCGGTTCAAGGCAATAGTAGACAACTTGAATTAAAGATGGGTTTCTTTTTTGCATAACTTTTCCCGATATAGGGTTTTCATCTGCATGATAGGAAACTATACTGCTTAATCCTATAAGATCGTAGTAAGTGCTTGATAATTGGTCTCTGT
>CALCRE010000105.1 GCA_937894465.1 uncultured Clostridia bacterium | reverse complement strand
CGCTGTCGTTGTTCACAGCAAGTTGTTTTAAGCCGTTCCTACGTCGTTCAAGCATCTCAGCTATCTTTTAAGCGCCTTCGGATTCCCTCGCACCAGTTCTTGAATACGCTTCGAATCTCTTCCGTCCTTCGCATCCATATTCGCCTTTTGAACGTTTATGGTCATGGAGACTTGAGCTCCATGTCGCCTAGGTTTTCTCCTCCAGACTGTTACCAGCTTTCTTCGGCCTAGGCTTAATCACTACTATGACTTCGTCTGCATACTGCATCCTCCTCCACCCCTTGCTCTCGCTTGTAAGTGGATTTAACAGCTTCGAATACAGCACTTCCAGGGATAAATTGCTTCGCCTGATGTCGAACCGACCATCCTAACATTATGAGTTAAGTCAGCATTTGGGCTTTCCCACCTTATGAAGGGTTACCCGCTCAATTATGCCAGCACTGGATTGCTTTCGCTCCGCTCCAACCATCCGCCATCGGCTACCTTCGGACCCCTCCATCACTAGAGACGCCCTCGCTTACAGCTTGTCTTCCCGCTAACTGGGTGACAGGTTATCTTTCAAACCATCGGCTAGGCAATATGCCCCGCGTACATAAGGAAAAGAGCCGCGGTGCGGCTCTTTTCTTGATTGTTGATATTATGCTTGTTGATTTCCTGGTTATCATTCGTTTTTGCTTTTAAATTATCTTGTAATGAGGTTATAGATCACTTGAGCCATTTCAGCTCTTGTGGTTGTGCTTGTGGGGTTCAGGTTGTTTTTGTTCCCTTTTATAATACCCGCATCCACCATCCATGCCATAGCTTCTTTTGCCCAAGGGGCAATTTGATCGGCGTCGTTAAAATCAGAGGGTTGTATGCCTAACTTTTCTTCCGGTAGCTGATCAATCATTTTTAAAGTATTGTAAACAAGGGTGAACATTTCTTGCCTTGTGATCACTTGATTCGGAGCAAACATATTATTGCCGATCCCCTTGGATATATCCAACCGCTTCGCTGTTGCCAAATATCCTGTGTACCAAGTACTACCGGCATCTGCAAAACTGTCTTTGGGGTTCTCATCCGGAGCGATTCCATATGCTCTCATCAAGATCACTATAAATTCTCCTCGGGTCAACTTTGCATTAGGATTAAAGTTACCATTTCCGGTTCCTAAAGTGATCTCCCTTGCAGCAATATAGGCAACCGCATCGCTATACCATGCATTAGACGCCACATCCTTAAAGTTTACAAAGTGATAACCTACCACATACTGCGAGAAGTGATCCGTCGTGAAAGAAACCCTTTGTGTGTCCGGGTTGTATACACAGTTTCTTACAATCTCGGGATTGCCCTCCGCATTCATATAGTAGATTACTATTGCATTCATATCTTCACCATCTCTTAGTGTATAAGGTACTGACACCGTCACGTTTCCTCCAAACTGCGATATGGTTTTATTCCCGCTTGTTACACTAAAGTCATACACCGGTCTGTCTCCCACAATACTTCTCGTCTTTGCAGGAAGTGATGAAACATCCAATTTAGATGTAGATATCATCACATCATCTTCGTACAGAGCCAACAATGCATTCGAGTCCAAGGTAATCGATGCAACCGGTGTCGTTACGGTCAATAAATCTATCCCGGCTGCTATAATACTGTTCACAGCACCTTTGGGGATGATTGTGTCTACAGAAGTATTGCCTGCGGGCGCTTCCACATTAATTTCAATCTTGGTTTTCGCGCCCTCTCCCTGCTTTTTAGCCTCTGCCGTTGCTCTTCCAATGGCATCATTCATTTGTGTTATTGAAGTTGTCGCAACTGCATTGCCTTTATGGCCAGCAACAACCGTCACCTTTACAGTTGCAATGGCTGTCTTCCCTATAACACTCATTTCTATATCATACATTTCAGAAGGAATGATAACTATATCAGGATCAGGAGTGTTTGCAGTCCATTGTGCATACACAGTGATATCATCAATAACAACCGTATCTTTCGTAAATGTTATGCCGCTTCCGTTTGCATTGGTGTTCCAACCGTTAAATGTGTAGCCTGTTCTTGTGGGAGCCGTTGGCAACGTCACGACACTGTTTCCGGATAGAGCCTCTTTCACGGAAGGGTTAGCGTCTGTGTCTCCTCCGTTTTTATCAAATATAACGGTATAGATTTCTTCATCGTCCTGTGATTTTTCTGCAGTTTGCATGACAAACTCAAATGCTTCCACATTCCTTCCAAGGGTATCTTTTAAAGCTCCTTCCGGAACTGTCAAAGAGTATGTCGATTTACTCTCTAGCGCTCTTGTAGGAGCGATCTCTAAAACATTGCCCGAGACAGTATATACTACAGTCATTGTTTCATCCGATCCCGCCTTTTTCATAGTGATTTGGTTGAAGCTTTCACCTTTTTCAATGTGTCTACTAAAAGGAAGGCTAATGGTCTGCAATGGAGTGATTCCGGCAAGTTGTGTCATTAAAGGATATGCCTTGTCTTCCTCTGTTGTAAATGTAATGCTCCAATCAAATTTCGTTCCTATTCCGTTGTCGCCTTTCACGCTCAATTTCGGTACTGTAAGGGTATATATACTGTTGTAGAGGAGGTCCTCGGAAGGTTTAACGGTGAGGGTATCTTCAAAGATCACCTTGGTTACAGGAATGATATTTTGCTTAGAATCTCTAAGAGTGATATCATCAAAAGCATCCCCTTGGAAAATACTCCTGTCATAGATGATTGTAAATTCCTTATCCACTCTGACATTGGCACCTTGATCTGCAGGCTCATAGCTTTGTATTACAGGGGATTTCTCCTCAATGGTGATCATGGACAGGTTGTTTGTAAGGTCTGACTCGATATATTCCGCCGGCACATCCACTGTAGCCACGATATCAAGGGTGTTGTTCATAAACCAAACGCTTGGAAGGTTGACTGAATACGGGATCTCGATTACATCTGTTGCCAACAACTCTCCTGAGTCAATGCTTCCTATTTCCTCAATCTCCCCTTCTCCAATACCACGGAAGAAGGTAATCCTAGAATTAGGAAGATCCACACTCCCCATATTAGATACTTTGACTTTGACGGAATAATGATTACCATTGATTCTCTCGGCTTCAAGAAGATCCAACGCCAGATCCGGTTGTTTTAGCATAATACTCGCTTTATTATTGAGTATATTGATATCGTTTATGTGATGATTCGGATCCACAATTACAACGATTTTTTCTTTTAATCTTTCCTTAGAGGGAACCTCCCAATTCACAGATGCACTACCGAATGATCCCGGAACAATCATATCATCGATGACGGTCTGCCCGATCAACACTCCTCCGAGAGCAGGTTCTCCGTTATAGAAGGCAACTGCAACATTCTTTTCTCCGAAGATCCCCTTGTTTTCCACGATTGCATTTACGGTTACCGTTGCCCCGGAATGCACATAGCTTTCTGATAACCAAATACCATCATTTGTCATTTCCAAGTCGTGAACAAGTTCCATAATGTTCATCATTAAGTCTGCACTACTAGAAGGATATTGGAAGATCTCACCGGTATCGGGATTGATGATGTCCTCAAATGTCGCTCTGTTGTATATGGTGATCAGTTTATTGTCTTTTATGGCAGCTGCAGGGAAACGGTTTAACGCCTTGTCATCCGTCAATCTGAACTCATTGCTCCAACTGTCATTGGCAATATCGTATGCCAATACAACTATTTCTTGATTTTCTTCAAATGTACCCGGTGCGGTCAGTAGAATACTTTCACTGTTTTGATCCCGAACAGCTAATATAAAGTTTTCGTGCAATAGTGTATCTTCTTTGGCTGTCTTCGGCTCCGTTGATATAAGTACATTCTTTGTGTAGACGATTTTCCCGTCCCGATGCCATACCAAAAAGGGGTTACCCATAAGGTATGTTACTTTCGGATTGGTATCTTTCACATAATCATCTGTCACTCTCACCGGTTGAGACCATTCACCTTTACTATAAATCATGTAGTATATTTCCTGATCCCCATCAGTGCTTAGGTCTCTATCCATATCCAGCGCAAATACATACACTGCATGATCTTCCTCATATGCAAGGGATCCGTTGACCAATACATTGTCGGTTTGATGGATGGATGCAGGTTCATTGAAGTTGTTACCGTCATATAAGGAGAACATGATATGATTTTCAGAATCAAACCCGCTCATCAAAGCATCACTGTAGTCCATTGCTTTACTCTTGATCCATACCACCATTCCCTTGTCACCCTCCGCAGCAATTTCCGGGGTCACATCCATAAATTGATCATTCGTCAAATTCCGTATTCCTGACCATGTTCCTGTTGCACCGTTATAAACGGCAACTGCAATTTCTTCTTTCTCTAATGCATGACCAAGCCGGGCATCATCAGGCAACACTTCACTTATATTCTCCCATACTGCGATGACACCGCTATTCGTTGCTGCTATTTTCGGCTTGAAATCTCCGGTAAAATCAACAGGATCAACGACTAAAGGACTTGACCATGTATTGCCGTCATAAACAGTATACACAACTCTTGTTCTATTGAAGCTAGAACGATCCGGATCATCATCAGTGAACACCATGAATGCTCCGTTACCGTAAGGTATGATCATATGATCGGTATAGGGCATGGTACCGGTAATCAATGCAGTACTACCCTCCGAGTTGTTAGGGGAAATACCGGCGTTTAGTGCTGTCATATAATTTTGTTGATCCCCCAGCCAATCGGATCGAGTATCCATATAGTCTCTTGACAAAGGTTTCATGCTAGCCAACTCTTCTTGTACAAGGCCCATGACGGTAGTATCTTCACCTAGGTTGTTCAACATCAGAGTGCTTCTTTTGTTCTCCCAAGGAGAGGGGTCTCCCCACCCATAACTTAAAAAGGGAATATCAACACCCCACAAAAGTGCCTTTAGGTTTACCCAACCGTCCACACCGATATAGTAGTCCTTTCTGTTTGAAGGATAAGATATTTTTACTTTACCTTCACCGGAGAAATTCACACTTGCCGAAGCCACCATCGCATCGAGTCCACCGGACATGGTGATTTTAAATTTATTCAAGTCAATAGTCCCCGCAGAATAATTCAATGTGTCAGGAGTGTAGTAATAGCCGTTAAGACGGGCATCTAGTTTCACATCAACATTAGCGGAAAGATAAACACTAAGTGGCACACCGGGGAGTCCCCAGCTGTACTTGGCATACATATTTGCATCATATCCCAGTTTCATGTCACCGGACTTATACCACCAACTGTTTGTATTAACATCATAGTTCCAGTAGAAAGAGGCATCCAAGTAGGAATCCATAGAAGCTGTCGCAACAAAGGTTCTTGATGTTTTTTTACTGATTTTCTCTTTTTCCGCCTCTGTCATTGCGTATTTTTCTTTGATATATTTTTGCAGCTTGGTATTTTTCGCATATAGGAAAGCGAAATTACTATCGGTACCGTGACCGATGAAAGCATGGAAGGATCCGTCATGGCTCATGGCTCCCGTCAATAAAGCCGGGTCTGAGAAAAAGACAAAAGGTCCCCCTGCAAACAACGGGATACTTGTAATATTTGGAGTGCTGACCTTCGGCAAATTGATATATTGGTCCACAATGTATTTACCGTCTATATATGTCGGGGTAAATGTCGCAGGGAATTGGTCAGGAAGCGAATCCACCACATAAACACCGCTATTGTACTCCGGGGATTTCTCTCCTGTTTTAGTTATACAGGTTATGGTTAACTTTCCACCCTGCTCTAATTGACTGACCTTTATCTTAAGCCTTGCATCCGCTTGGTTATAAATTTTTCCGTTTAGATTAAATTGTACATATCCCGGATCGTGTCCTTTCCAGTCAATCAATGCAAACAGGTCCAACTCCAAATCAATACCCTTGTAGAAAACAAGATTTTGATTTCTGCTCGGCAATGTGTCATTAAGCAAAACATATCGTACAATAGGATTTCCGTGAGGAGCCAGCCTTGTTAAGGATATATTTTTTACTGTGCTTTTTTGTGACAATGTACAGGTTCCAATGAAATCATAATGGTTATTAGCGATCACAGACACTATATGGGTTCCCACATCCAAGCCGGGTATTTTGTAAAATCCGTTTTGATCTGTAAAGACCGATGTAGTTCCCACAACCACTTGAGCACCTTGTAACGCTTCATCAAAATTGTTCTTTATATAACCGGATACTTCAACCTTTCCCATGGCATTCTTTAAGATTACAGAAGTTTCCTTCTTTACAGCAACACCTTCATACTCATCATCATAGGCAAACTTTAAATAGTATTCCGGTACTCCGTCAGGCATGGTTGCTTTATAGGTGATTCTGCCGTATCCGTCGGTCATATATGTTCCTAAAAGTTCTGGAGGTCTTAGTTCCGTGGAAGGATAAGTTCTGTATATATTAACAGTAGCTCCTATCACCGCTTCATTCCCCACTCCCAATCGAACCATAAATTCTGCTGAATCACCGGCATTTAAAACTACAGGGCTTTGGGGTGTCACTTCCATCAAAAGTGATGAAACACCTGAGCACTTAAAACAATTAATTTCTCTACGGAAAAGATAGCTTTGTCCGTTTTTATCAATCGCAATCATGAAAACCATGAATAACCCGTTGTCTGTATAGGTGTGTACACCTACAGGACCGTTATCATACCGATTTCTTTCATCCCCATAGCTCCATATATAAGATACAAGTTCTTCTTCGGGAACAGGCAGATTCACAGGAGTCAATGTAACAGGATGCCCTGTGGCAACCGAGTCTCCAATTCGAAACCCATCGGTTATTTCTATTCTACCTTCATCTAATTTCTCGGATCCTGTTGTAAAGCTAAAACTGTACGGAATGTTTGTCATATCTGCAGGCATTCTAACCGCGTTTCTTGGTACATCCACCACATATTCCGTGTCAGGCTCCAGGTCAATTGTTGGTGCGATGTATAAGGTGAAATCCTTAAGGAACAGACCTATGGGAACCGGAGTTAAGGTCTTTAAACCGTTTTTCTCTTCCACCTTCTTAAGGCTTATATTATAGAATTTAGAACCGTTCCACACTTGATGAATATCCCAATAATCTATTGTCACCGAAATTAGTTGGTTTACCGGTACATTGATTTGCCCGTCTTCCGGAGATGTGGCTTTGATGGTCATATATTCGGTTACAAACTGCGTGCTATACACCAAACCTTTTTGCATGTTTCCATACACATTTGAAATGGCTTCACTTTTCATCTTAACTTCATACTGTGAGCTCAGTTTATAGTAATACGGATCATTTGCAGGATTTCGGTCCGGTGTAATAATGACCTTATGATCCTTTACTTCCACTTGGAATCCGATTTCATGGCGAAGGATTTCATTGTCCGGTTCGGTGAAATAGATGATTTCGAATGTAATTCCTTCCGTAAAGTCCTCTGCGGCTTTAATCGGTCTATCGAAGTAAAAGACAATGTCTTCATCTGTATAGACATAATTGCTAAGGTTAGAGGGCTTTACACCGATCAATTGAGGATAGGTGTCTGCATTTTCAACAATGAATTCAAACACTGATTTCTCTTCTAAGGGATTACCATAAAGATCCTTCACTGCATTTTCAGGTATGGTCAAAACATACTCTCCAAAGAAGAGTTGCTCATTCAACGCCCTTATTTTCAGCTTACTTCTCTTTAACCCTTCATGTACGATATTCTCTAACTCCAATAAGATTGGTGTGTTTTCTACCGACCGTATATTCTTCAATGATATATTCTCGTAAAAGTCACTTGCAACCACTTCTTCATTGAATACAATTTCAATGGATTTATTGGCTTGTAAAGGCTTGCCGTGAATGGGGATATTGGTCTCAATCAATTTCGGGCCGGTTGTATCTGCAGCGGTTGTAAACTCCAAGGACCAAGCTTGGCTACTGTTTCCATAATAGTCTTCAACACTTCGCTCCGGAATGTTGATGATATATTCCGTTTGAGAACTCAGAGGCAATGTGGGAGTAATAATAAGCTTGTTATCAATGATCTTCTTATTAATAGAGACAGGCTCATTAGATGCACTTTTTTTCACAAGGGTGACCTGATCAAATTGGGTTTGAGAGTCTACCCTTATATTCAATGAATAAAATAGCTCTATGGGAGACCCTAGTGTCAAGCCTTGCCCGCCGGTGTTGGTGCCTACAATGGCAGGTGGCACCGATATGCCCGTTTCAAATCGGATCAAGATTTGTTTGTTTGTTTTAGAGGATGACTCATCCTTTATAGAGCCTTCCGGTATGAGGAGCACATACTCCTCCAAGGGAACAAGGGGATTTTGAGGGTTCACCTCCAGCAAACCGGATTCTTGATTCATTTTAAGAGTTATCGGAATCGATTCCCCGAATGAGTTCGTAAGTGATATGAAGGTATAACCGCTTCCTTCCTTTATTTTTTCGGTAAATTGCACCATAGGGAAGCTGTTAACAGAAATATTGGTAGCGTTGTTAGAAGGTGCTGTAAACGCTACAGATAGAGGTGAATATCCTATCACCACCGGATCTCCGCTTACAATAACCTTTCCGTCCAACGACAAGCTGTCTATACTGACCCCGCCTTTCACGCTTTCAAAAGACCAATCTCTTAAGTTGTCACTACCTAAAAGTTGTATGATCCGCTCATCTTCAGTCCGAACCAATATGGATCGATAAAAACGATTGTTGTAAGTTCCGAGCATATTGCTTGGAACTTCGGTATAGTATAGGTTCCATGTCTTTCCATCCACAGATTCTGCAATAGTGTTTTCGTTAATAGTGGCATAGGTATTGTTTGCATGGGCAATAAACTGAAAACCTTCATCATGATTCGAATAATATTCTTTTGTGATCGGATCAAAAGTTTCAAATTCCGGGTCTATATACCCGATGTTCCCCTGTTCCCAGTATGCTCCGTCTGTAGACCAAAACAAATTGATACCGGAACACAACCTGCTGCCTGTGGCGATAAACATATTGTTATGTACGAATATGTCGGTGAAATAGTGTAATCTTGCCCCCATAGGGTCATCCTTGTAGTTTTCTTCAAAGTTCAAGGATTCAATCCACGTGTTGCCTTTGTCGGACGAGAAGAATATTTTTTGATCGTCCAACATAATATAGATCCCATTGCTGTTTGAAAGAACCTTACGTAACTTCCTTGCGGCATAAGACCCGTAATTTTCCGGTGTATCGGCGAAAAAGAATTCATCAACATAATGAGGCACCCAGCTGTTACCGTTATCCGGTGATGTAAACCATATGTTGATCGGCGTTTCAAGATTGTAAACATGCCCTTCTTCTCCGGAAACTTGTTTTATTTTGCCCGAATCATCTAATTGAACGATCCAAACATTGCCGATCATTACCAGTGAGGTTTGCCCCGTCACGGGATCGACATAATATGCAAAGTCCATAACCTGACCCGGGCTCAGGTATGTATACGTACCATTGGAATCTTTAATTTCAGGCATAGAGAAATTCACATCGGTCCACTGAATACCATCTGTTGATTTGTAAACCGTAACCTCGTCAAATTCTATTGAGAAGATGTACAAATCGGTATCATTTACAAAAACCTTGCCTTTCGGATGACTGTAACCTGCACTCCACTCTTCTCCGTCCTCAGATAAATAAATACTGTTTTCATTATGTATAATATATTGATCTCCAAAGCGTTCCGGAGTACCTGATATATTCCTCTCTTCAAAGGCAATGTGATTGCCTTCCGGGAAATTAGGCAGAACGACAGGAGGGGGTTCCGTAGGGGGTATGGAAGGAATTTCGGTTCCATGAACTGCATTTCTGAACGAGATTGCATAACCTTTATATGACGTTTCCGTGTAGTTGTAGTGATATATTTCATGTTTTTTCTCATAAGTTCCGGGTTCTCCCCTTAGTTCAATCTCGTTGACATACTGTTCCCAAAAACCAACCGTTTCATTATGACGCTTTCCGTAGAACAAACCCTTTTCTATGGTCAGTGCATTTTCCGTTACAGTTGTAACCTTTGTAGTTTGATTTGCAGTTTTTATGATATCAAAGATTTCTACGTTCTCCGGAGCCATCTGAGAAACATTGATATAACTGTATGCTTCTCCGGAAATAGACCTGTTAAAGCCTTGATACTTTGCCTTGATATAGTATTTACCGGCCGTGTAGGGGATTTGATCATCCAACAAATAAAAGGTATCGACTTTTCTGTCCTCAAAGTAATAGGATGCTAAGAACTTGAATCTTATTTGAGACCCTCCGGGATAACGTCCCATAGATACCCATTCAACCTGCTGGTTGGAATGCATCGAATCATAACTGGTCAAGTGTACAACCAGCAATCTGTTGTTGCGTCCATCATGACTGATTTCGTGTTCCCACTCCACATAGTTGACGGTATCCGAGTAATCGCTAACGTTACGAACCTCCCGTATCAAATTTCCATCTATATCATAATAGTTAAAGTAGGTAGGTTTGTAGTAGCTCCATCCGACGCTTGAACTTGTTTGTTCGATATCGTCATAAGGTCTGATCAGGTTGATTTTACCCGTAGTGGTGTTTTCATTGACATTTACTCCATAGATGTCAAAAATCTTTTTATTTTTATTTACGTTCAATTCAATGGTTTCTATTCCTTTCGGTCTGCCTTCCACCTTGAAGAATGCCCTGATCATGCTTTCCCCGCCAATTAAATCCGATGCTTGGCTCTCCACCTCACTGTCACAGGTTTTTAAAGATAAGACCGTTAATTTTACAGCATCCTCCGAATCGTCATTTGCCATATATTCAATTACAAAGTTGTTCAGTGTGACAGGGGCACCTTCCGTATCTCCATATACTCCCTTGTTGAATGTAATATCCAAAAATCGGTTTTTACGTTCCATGGAGGTATCGCGTAGAATAGGCGGATTTGCCGCTTGGTTAAAATCACATTGCCCTTTTGTATTGTCACCGAAGGCATGGAGTGTTCCATCCTTTTCCATAGCGATCGTAAAGTCTCTTCCCCCGGCTACAGCCGCAACATTCGTAAGGTTTTCCGGAACATCACATTGTCCTCTTCCATTGTCTCCCCAAGCAACTAACGTACCATCACTTTTAATAGCCAATGAGTGCCCGTAGCCTGCCTTGACGAAAAGGACATCCTTAAGACCTTCCGGTATATCCGTCTGATTTAAGGAATTATCACCCCAAGCCACCACTGTTCCGTCTTTTTTTAAAGCCAAGGAATGTTTATCTCCTGCAGCAACGGCTATGACACCTTGTAGCCCTTCCGGTACATCACATTGTCCGAAATAGTTATCTCCCCAAGCCGTCACTGTGCCGTCCTTTTTTAAGGCCAATGAATGGTTCCCTCCGGCGGCTATCCCGATCACAGGGCCTAATCCTTCCGGGACAGTGCATTGATTGTAATGATTGCTTCCCCAAGCCGTAACTTCAAATTCTGTGTTCAAAGCAAGGGTATGGTAACCACCCGCAGAGATCACACATACGGTTCCAAGATTTTCAGGTATTTTTAATTGCCCGAAACTATTGTCTCCCCAACCGGTGACAGAACCGTCTTTTAATATAACGTGGGAGAAATAGTATCCTGCAGATACTTGATAGATATTTGAGGCAGGAATTTGTAAGGGAACCTGTTCAAAGGAGTTGTCTCCCCAATGAAATCCATAGCCGGTCCCCTTCATAATAATACTGTGAGCCCAACCGGCATCCAACCTCCTCTCATATTTCAGGTAGGTTTTCGCCTTGACCTCACGCAAAGCCAAAGGACCTGTGGATTGGATGCTGATTAAACTTTTATGGGCGTTTCCATAAACACTAAAATCATTTTTCGGTCTGATTTGAATTTGTTCTTCTCCCGATAATGTTCCGAATAGGTTAAGGTGCACCTTTACCCAAACGTCCCCTCCTCCATATGGATTTTGACGTTCCACCGATGCTATACTTGCTCCTAAAAAGCTCTGACTTCCCTTTATCACATCAACAACGAAGTCATCGGCGGTCAAAGGTTTGCCAAATCCCGGAGATCCGTATAGTCGGGCACTGGTTGCCGGGTTTGTGGATATGTCATTAATGTGAATCTTCACATAGGTTTCATTTTCTGTGTTGACCGACTCTCCAACCATTTGATGCTTGAACAGGTTGATCTGCGGTATATCGGTAACTTGAACACCGTCTTTGTACAATAAGACACTGCCGTCTTTTTTAATAACGGTCTGACTGTACACTCCCCCTGATATGGCCAATATATCGGTATATAACACCGGCTCATGTTCTCCGACAGACATGTAACTTTCTCCGGTTCCATCCCTTCTTAATACACTAAACCCTCTATTCCCATACGTTTTGTCCATGGCAAAAGATACTAC
>CALCRE010000104.1 GCA_937894465.1 uncultured Clostridia bacterium | reverse complement strand
CCGAGGTCGTACAGACAAATTGATCCTTAATCGGTTTTTCTCATCGGTGACCCTGCAATGATTATCGTTTTCATTTAATATGCCGTTATTGCGGATGGCCACCAATTTGCAGTATGTGTCAAAATACCGCTCGCTCCCGATATCAATGTTCACCTTTTGCCGAACTCCGCTCCTTTTAATGGAAAAGCAGTTGTAAGCAGTCCCGTCAATATCCGAGATATCTTCGTCGTCAATGTACTTTTGTAATTGCCCGTATCCAAACATGAAATCAAACACCTTTTTGATGATATCTTCCCGCAAAACTACGGTTTTTTTCAAGTCACTGTCAATGATCCTGACTATTTCTTTTTCCAATGCACTTTTATCAAGTTTTCCTTCGGATACATCTAAAACAAGTCCCGGTTTTTCTAATAATATTTTCTCAGTGATAGATAAGAATATATCATTGAAATTTTGATCCGTATCCGGTGTACTTTTTTCAATTAATTTAACTTGAAGGCTTTGTAATACCGGCATTTATGAAGCACCACCTTTTGAAAGTGATCTTTCAGGGATTCTCTTTATATGAAATCCTCTATGAATCACATCTAGTTTCTTTAACAGATGGATATACTCTCTTCTTACGTTTTTACATGCTACTTTGGCAAAACATTTTTTATCATTCCTCATGACATTTCTTTTTTTGTTATCCGAAACCGTCCCGATATATCTTTGCTCCGACAAATCCTTCAACAAAGGTTCCGGGAGCATGCTTTCTTTCGGTTCACACCAGGATACCACTTTATACTTATCGGAATTGATCTTTTGCTTGTCTTCCAAGAAAGCTATTTGACCATTGAGAGTCCGTAATGATGCTATGTCCGTTTTTCCTGCATAGATGTTCAAATCTGAATACATGAGGCATAGCAGTGTGTAGGAATCATAGATGCATCGATTGACATTGATGATCACCTCGTCAAAATATTTCAAACATTTGTCGAGAAATTTGCACAGACATTCGTTTGAGAAGTATTCATAATTGTTGACGTTGAAATTACCGGTAACCAAATATAAATTGTTTTTTGATCCGATTTTGATACACGCATCCATAATGGATTCTCTTGTAACACGACCTTTATACAAGGATTCCGTCAGAATATCTATCCCGGATAGGAACACACCGGGTTTGTTTTTTAAAGGATGCATCTTGGATCCTAAGTGCAAATCCAATTGAGCATCCAACAAATCAAAGTCGGCTAATAATACATCACCCTCGATCCATTCCGCCGTAAAAAAGGCCAGCTCGGATGCGAATTCCGGGTTGGACCATACTGTAATCAATTTCCTATCGCGAATGGTATTGTGCTTTTCCCGGCTTTGTTTTCTTTCAATGCTGTTTTGGTCGGCTTCTTTGATCTCATCTAATATTTCCTCAAAACATCCATACCGATTGTTCGGATCTACTGCTATACACTTTAATATGATGGTTTTCAAAAAGGCCGGGATTGTCCGGTCCTTACTGACAGCGGAGGGATTAAAATCTTTGTGATCCGGTAATAATCCTGTTGCAAGGCAATATAGGGTGATGCCGAAACCATACACATCGGTTCGTTTGTCGCTTTGTCCGTTTCCGAATTGCTCCGGAGCTGCAAATCCCTTGGTACCGATGTATACCGTATCTGAATTTGTTTCTTCCTTGTATTCTCTTGCAATACCAAAGTCGATCAATCGTATGCTGTTGTCGGGAAGGATCATAATATTACCGGGTTTTAAATCACGATACACAATGCAACCGTCTTTATGATTGTGCAAATACATCATTACACTGCAAATCTCCAAAGCCCATTCTTTTAATTCCTGTTCATTAGGAAGTTTTTTATCACGGATGATTTGCTCCATAGATTCACCGTCGAAATATTCCATGACAATGTAGGTGATATTCTTTTGGTTGTAGATGTCAAATACCCTGGGTAATGCAGGATGATATAACTTACCCATCATGTAGGCCTCATCCAAGGGATTGGTCAAAACCGCGGCGTGATTGATTTCCTTGACAGCCCACAGATTGCCGATCCTGATGTTTTCAGCTAGATAGACTGTTCCCGAGCCACCTTGTCCTAGGATATCCATTATTCTGTATTTTCCTTCGATGATGTCCTGTTGTTGCATGCTGTACCTCGTGTCTTTTGTAAAAGATATAGTTCTATTATACCCAAAGCATAAAGATATGGTAGCTTTTATGCACAATTGTAAAAAGATTGATTATATTTGTCGGATGTGTTCCTTTCGTGTCGATTTTAAGGGCTTTATGCATTCTTTAAACTTAGGTTAAAGGTATTTACAGAAAAAAAGTTATGGCATATAATAGCTAACATATTTCTAAAATGTTTCATTGAATAAGGAGTGTGTCATTATGGGCGGAATATTTGGTGTTGTTTCGAAAAACAATTGTATTAAAGATTTGTTTTTTGGTACCGACTATCATTCTCACCTCGGAACAAGCAGGGGAGGAATGACAGTGTGGACAGGAAAAGGTTTTGCCCGCTCCATTCATAATATTGAAAATACACAATTTCGGACAAAGTTTGAAGATGATTTGGGCTTTTTATCCGGTAACTTAGGAATCGGGTGTATCAGTGATACCGAACCTCAACCGTTGACGGTGCGATCTCATTTGGGAGATTATGCATTGACTACGGTAGGTCGAATCAATAACATCCTAGAGATTGCCCGCAGGTTGATTGAAGACAACCATATACACTTGATGGAAATGCGGGACGGAGAAATCAACGCCACTGAACTTGTCATGAACTTGATCAATGAAGGACAGGATTTTAAGGAAGGTATTCTCAATGCACAAAACTCCATTGACGGTTCATGCTCTTTGTTGGTGTTGACATCGGAGGGCATTTATGCGTCAAGGGATCTTTACGGAAGGACCCCCTTGTTTTTGGGCAAGAAAGATGACGGATATGCGTTATCCTTTGAATCATCGGCTTTTTCAAACCTCGGGTATGACACAGAATATGAGTTGGGTCCGGGAGAAATCATTTTTGTCGAACCGGACGGATATAGGCAAGTTTCCCCTCCGAAAGATAAAATGAAGATATGCGCTTTCTTATGGGTGTATTTCGGTTATCCCTCATCAACATACCAAGGTGTGAATGTAGAAGCCATGCGCTACAGAAACGGTGCCATCATGGCCGGAAACGACGATGTTACTGCCGATATGGTGGCAGGCATACCGGATTCCGGTATTGCACATGCCATCGGGTATGCCAATGAATCTCATTTTCCTTACGCGAGACCCTTTGTAAAGTACACACCGACTTGGCCTAGAAGTTTCACACCCCAGGATCAAAGCATTCGCAATCTGGTGGCTAAGATGAAGTTGTTGCCGGTACACGATCTTGTGTCCGGTAAAAGGATTATATTCTGTGATGATTCCATTGTCAGGGGAACACAGCTAGGTGAAACCGTTGATCTTTTATATAAATGTGATGTGAAGGAAATGCATATGCGTTCTGCTTGCCCTCCATTGCTATTCGGGTGCAAGTATTTAAACTTTTCCAGGGCGAAGTCGGAAATGGACTTGATTGCACGTAGAATGATCAACGAATTAGAAGACGGGAAACCGGTTGATATACATGAATATGCTGACAACAAATCAAAAAAGCATTGCCAAATGATTAATAAGATATGCAAGAAAATGAACTTTACCACATTGAAATATCAGACAATCGAAGGTATGGTGGATGCCATCGGGCTGCCACCTGAAAATGTCTGTACCTATTGTTGGGACGGAAAAGAGTAGGTTAACAAGAAAATAGCAAAATATTAGCATACAAAAAATAGGGTTGAAAAAAGTCAACCCTATTTTTTTATCGTTCTATTTGAAGGAATTTGGATAAATGAATGCTTTCGACATATTTTTTCACTTCATCCATGAGTTTTTCGTTATCGGAAAATTCCGACAATCCTTTCTTGATATCATGGGCAGTTAAAGTGGAATAGGGGTTTTCCAGCCACTCCTTGAGACTTTTATTGAAATAGGATTGCCTGTCTTTGTACTGAAAACGTATGGATTCTTCAAAGCTTATAGCCGGTATATAATTCATATGATCAGAATCCATTGCACGGTATAGTGGGGGATAAAGAGCTTCATAAGTTCTTTCTCTATATTCTTCTATGATATTGAATTGCTTGTTTCCGCAAAGAAAAGCTTTGTCTGAAAAATTGGCGATCAAGTTGTAAAAACCGTAAATTGTATTGTTGGCTTCCGGGATGATCACATTATCCGCTGAGAAACGATAATGGCCTAATTTCATGATTCTTGAGCCGTATGTCAGTATGTCGGCAGCATCCGGGTCGGTCATCAGCCACTGCATAAAGTGCAACGCCTTCTCCGGCTGTGTGGATGAATGGGGAATCGGAACCGGTTGTACATCAAAAGGCGTTGAGTATATGTGTGGAGAGTCCATGATGAAAATGGAATAGCCCCTATTAAAAAAGTTGTCCTTCTCATCCGTTGATTGTCTAGCAAAGTTCTTAATATCATGTAAAGGATGATTGGTCAGGTAGATATCTTGCTTGCCTTCTAACAGCGCAAAATATTGATCGTCTTTATCTGTGAAATAGTTATTGATATAAAAAGGTGAGAACGTTTCATGCATATAGTCCAATATATCTGTGTCTTCGATGGGTACAGGAGTAAAATACTCATCATCTAAATCTAATACAATGCCTGAGGAAACTCTCCATGGAAGATAGTATCCTTTTTGCATAATGGAATACAATAAAAGGTCACCTTGAGTTACAAATATTTTTTGAGTTTCTTGTATGGAATCCATTCCACGGTACCTATTGTCCATGATTTCTAAAAGCGTTTCGAAATTAGTAACTTCGTCAAGGTTGTTTTCTTCTAAATTACTGTTTTTAATAATGAGGGACAATGCGGAAATGGTGGGCATACCGGCATATAGTGCATAGATCTTGTCATCTCGCGAACACATTTGTTTGATTTGGGGATACTTTTCAAAATTGATGATGGCTTGAGGGCAAAATTGTGGTATGTACTTTGTAATATCCATATAAATGCCTTCTTCGATCCATTGGTCATTCCAATAAAAGGTAGGTTCATAGGAGCTGATCCCATTGACCTTGGTGGGGAAAATCAAGTCTCCGGACAAGCCTGAATTTAAATAGGATAAATAGGCATTGTATTCTTTACCGGTCGGTATGTCGATAAAGTCTAATGGAAAGCCCAGTTTCTCTTCACAAAGATCCGACAATGTCATAAAGTTAAGGAACATATTGTCCGTTTTGTTTGTAGGAATACCAAAAGACATGGTACTCACCCCGAGTTTAATGTATAGGATCTTCAAAGCCTCTTGGGTAAATTTTGTGACTTCATCAGGCTTAATCTCCAAAGTAGTGGTTTTCCCACTTGAATCAAGATCATGATTCAGGTTGTTCTTTTCACAGGATGCAACCGAAAGCATCATTAAAACAGCTAAAAAAAGAAGCAAAAATTTTTTCATGACACACCTCCTACGGAAATATCGATGCTTTCTATATATTCCGTTATAAACTTCATCATCTCTTCGTTATCCGGAAATTCCAACAAAACTTTTTCCACATCATGGACTGTAAGTGTGGAATAGGGGTTTGTAATCCACTCATGGATACTGTTAGCCAAAAAGGATCGTCTGTCATTGTACTGAAAGACAACTGATTGACGATATGCTGAGATTAAGTTAAAGTTCATATGATCCGAACCTAATGCTTTATAAAAAGGCGGGTATAGGGCTTCGTACGTTTTTTCTCTGTATTGTTCCGCAATGTTAAATTGTGTGTTTCCGCAAAGGAAAGCTTTCTTGGAAAAGTTGGCAATCAAATTGTAAAAGCCGTATATTGTGTTGTTTGCCTCCGGGATGATGACATCGTCTGACGAGAAGCGATAATGACCCAAGTTCATGATTCTCGATCCATATGTCAATATGTCGGCAACATCCGGGTCGGTCATCAACCATTGCATGAAATACAAAGCTTTCTCCGGTTGCGTGGATGAATGGGGAATCGGAATCGGTTGTATGTCATAAGGCTCTGAGTATATACAGGGTGCATCCATTAGGAATATGGAATACCCCTTATTGAATATGTTGTTCTTCTCATCAATGCATTGCATTGCGAAAGACTTGATAGTCCATAAAGGGCTATGCGTTATGTAGAAGTCCTGCTCACCCCGGATCAGAGCACTATTCTGATCCATATCATCAGTGAAATAGTTACCGGCAAAAAAGGGTGAAAACTCCTCATGCAGTCTGTCGAGTATGTCAGTGTCCTCAATGGCCAAAGGAGAAAAGTTCTGATCATCCATATCTAGTACAATGCCAATATTGGAATTGTATGTAGGATAATACCCGGCTTTTATCATGGAGTACAATAAAAGGTCCCAATGGCTGATCAATATTTTCTGTGTTTCCGGTATCGATTCATTGCCTTTGTATTTGCTGTCCATAATATCCAGAAGAGTCGAAAAATCCGTGACAGATTCAATATTGTTTTCTTCCAGTATACTGTCTTTTATGATGATCGACAACGCTGTAACGGTGGGCATACCAGCATAGACTGCATAAATCCTTCCGTTTCGTGAGCACATCTGTTTGATTTCGGGATACTTTTCAAAATTCAGAATGGCTTGCGGACAAAATTGAGGGATGTACTTGGTAATATCCATATAAATGCCTTCTTCAAT
This sequence comes from uncultured Clostridia bacterium, assembly GCA_937894465.1. Taxonomy (GTDB): domain Bacteria; phylum Bacillota; class Clostridia; order JAAYHZ01; family JAAYHZ01; genus JAAYHZ01. The sequence goes on along the minus strand of CALCRE010000104.1, from coordinate 787 downwards.
CCATTTGTCATTCCAATAAAAAGATGCCGCCCATGTGTTATACTTTGTTGTATGGGTAATACCGGAAGCCTTTGTAGGAAAGATCAAATCTCCGGACAGACCGGAATCCAAGTATGACAGATAACCATTGTATTCCTCAAGGTGACTTGGTATTTCAATAAAATCCAACGTAAAACCTAATTTTTTTTCACAAAGCTCGGACAATGTCATATAGTTAATAAACATATTGTCTTGTTTTGATGAATGAGTCCCGAAATTCACAGAAAAAAGATGTAAGATCTTTAAAGGTTCTTGGGTGAACTTGACAACTTCGTGAGGTTGGATCTCAACAGTGGTGACTTTTTCGGTGAACTCGCCATCGAAGTTGAAATTGTCCTTGTTACAGGATGCCATGAAAAAGATTATGGAAACGGTTAAAAAAAGAAGCAAAAATTTTTTCATGACACACCTCCTACGGAAATATCGATGCTTTCTATATATTCCGTTATAAACTTCATCATCTCTTCATTATCCCGACATTCCGACAAGCCTTTTTTCACATCATGGACTGTAAGGGTGGAATAGGGGTTAGTAATCCATTCATGGATAGTGTTGACCAAAAAGGATCGTCTGTCATTGTACTTATAGCGAATTAATTCTTCAAGCGCGGCGAATTTGTTAAAATTCATATGATTGGAATGCAGAGCTAAGTAAAAAGGTGGATAAAAAGCCTCGTAAGTTTTTTCTCTGTATTGTTCAGCGATATTAAATTGCGTGTTTCCGCAAAGAAAAGCTTTGTTGGAAAAAT
>CALCRE010000103.1 GCA_937894465.1 uncultured Clostridia bacterium | reverse complement strand
CGCTGCAGCTGTTGGTTCATTTCACCATTTTGTGTTTTTTATGCGATTGCCCTGGCAAACCATTTTAAACGGTTGACACATCTTCAAATTGGTTTTATAATATTCTTTATATGATTTTTGGATTTATGTTAATAGATGACTAAGGAATTTAGACAGTCAGTTCACATAAACTTAATAAATTTTTTTATGGATGGTGATATCTTAATGTCAAAAGTATATTTTCGTGAGGACAGATGCAAGGGATGTGAACTTTGCGTATCGGTTTGTCCAAAAAAGATTGTAGTGATGAGGGAAGATCAATTGAATGATAAAGGTTATCATCCGGCAGGCGTAATAGAGCAGGATAAATGTATCGGTTGCGCATTTTGCGCAATGATTTGCCCGGATACGGTAATCAAAGTAGAGAAGTAAGGAGAAGCAATATGGGTAAAAAAGTATTGATGAAAGGAAATGAAGTTATTGCGGAAGCGGCGATACGCGCCGGATGTAAGCATTATTTCGGCTATCCCATTACACCGCAATCAGATATTTCACACTATATGGCAAAACAATTGCCTTTGATCGGGGGAGCATTTGTACAAGCTGAAAGCGAAATTGCTGCAATCAATATGTTGTACGGAGCAGCAGGCGCAGGAGCTAGAGCGATGACCTCTTCTTCGAGCCCCGGAATCAGTTTGAAGCAAGAAGGAATATCTTATATGTCTTGTGCGGAACTTCCGGCGGTAGTTGTTAACATCGTTAGATGTGGCCCTGGATTAGGTGGCATTCTACCGGCTCAAGGTGACTATTTTCAAGCTGTAAAAGGCGGCGGACACGGAGATTACAAGATGGTGGTGTTAGCCCCGGCCAGTTTGCAAGAGTTGTATGAATTGACTGTTGAAGCATTTAACATTGCCGATAAATACAGAATATTGACCATGATCATGGGGGACGGTAACTTAGGTCAAATGATGGAGCCTATTGAATTTAAGGATAAAGAAGATATTTATGAAGCTAATAAATCATGGGCAACCACAGGAACCCAAATGAAGAGAGAACATAATACCGTCACTTCCATCTATATTGAAGCTGAAGTTTTGGAAGCTCACAACAACAAGCTCCAAAGCAAGTACACTGAAATTGCTAGCAAAGAAGTTCGTGTTGAAGAGTACAACACAGAAAATGCGGATATTATTGTTACAGCTTATGGGACGGTTGCAAGAATTCTTAAAAACGTCATTAAAAACGCCGCAAAAGAAGGTATTAAGGTTGGATTGATTCGTCCGATCACATTATGGCCTTTCCCCAGCGAAGCGTTTGCAAGAAATGCCGAACATACAAAAGCCTTTTTATCCGTAGAATTATCTGCAGGTCAAATGGTGGAGGATGTCAGGCTTGCTGTGAACGGCAAGAAGCCGGTGTATTTCTACGGAAGAACCGGTGGTATGATTCCTACTGAAAACGAAATTTTAAAAAAGATTAAAGACATCTTAGAAAAACAAGGAGGGTAAAACAATGGCTGTAGTTTTCGACAGACCACATGCATTAGTGGATGTTTCAATGCACTATTGCCCCGGTTGTACCCATGGAACGATTCATAGATTGGTAGCCGAGGTTTTAGATGAGTTAGGGATAGAAGGTACAACCATAGGAGTGTCTCCGGTAGGTTGTGCATACAATAATTATTTGTATTTTAATTGCGATATGCAGCAAGCTGCACACGGAAGAGCACCTGCGGTTGCAACGGGAATTAAAAGAGTGCACCCGGACAAAACAGTATTCACCTATCAAGGAGACGGGGACTTGGCAGCGATCGGTACCGCTGAAATAGTCCACGCCGCTGCAAGAGGTGAGAAAATAACGACGGTGTTTATTAATAATGCAATTTATGGAATGACATCAGGACAAATGGCTCCAACATCACTTGTCGGACAAGTGACCACAACGTCACCTTACGGAAGAAAACCGGAATTACAGGGCTATCCCATTAAGGTTTCTGAAATGTTGTCCACTTTAACCGGTGCAGCATTTGTTGAGAGAGTGTCCATGCATGACATCAAGAATATTCGAAATGCCAAAAAAGCCATTAAAAAAGCTTTCCAAGTACAACAAAAGGGCTACGGCTTCTCTATCGTGGAAGTGTTGTCCACTTGCCCAACCAACTGGGGAAAGAGCCCGGTGGAATCTTTGAAATTGATTGAAGACAAAATGATTCCCTATTATCCCCTTGGGAATTTCAAGGGCGCCGACTTGGAGGTGTAACAGATGGAACATAAAATTATTATTGCGGGTTTCGGAGGACAAGGGATCCTTTCCGCAGGAAAAATGCTTGCATATGCAGGTATGTTAGAAAACAAGAGTGTATCATGGTTGCCTTCTTACGGTCCTGAAATGAGGGGGGGAACGGCAAATTGCAATGTCATCATCACAGACGAGCAAGTAGGGTCTCCTATTGTCAATGATGCTACCGTACTGATTGCCATGAATACACCTTCATTGGACAAATATGAATCTTGGGTTCAACCGGGGGGAGCCATTATTGTGGATTCTTCTTTGGTCAACCGCCAGATCAAAAGAGAAGATGTAACCGTTTATTATATTCCTGCTACCGAATTGGCAGAACAAGCCGGTAACAGCACTTTTGCAAACATTTATCTTTTAGGTAAGTTGATTGGTCATACCAATTTAATAAAGCCGGAATCCTTTGAAGCATCTTTGTATCAAACATTGAGGGAAAAGTATCATCACATGATTCCTGCAGAAATGAAAATTTTAAGAGATGGAATGGAATATAAATAAAATAAAAGTTCATTAAATTTCATAAAGTATGTATAAGGAAGACTAGCCATGGATCAATTTAAGTTTGAACAGTTGCCCTTAGGTACGATAAAACCCAAGGGTTGGTTGTTAAAGCAATTAATCGTACAAAGGGAAGGATTAAGCGGTAACCTGGATCAGTTCTGGCCGGACATTAAAGACAGCAAGTGGTTCGGGGGAAATGCAGACGGTTGGGAACGAGCGCCTTACTGGTTGGATGGTGTGGTTCCTCTGGCATACATACTGGATGATACGGAATTCAGGAAGAATATCCGTGGTAAAATGAATATGCTTTTTGAAAAGCAAGCAGATGACGGCTGGCCTTATCAAATGTCTGGCGAAGAAAAAAGGAATTATGATTTGTGGCCTTTGTTGCTGATTGCTAAAGTAGTGTATACCTATTATCAAACTGAAAATGATTCCCGATGCATTGAATACTTGAGTAAATTGTTCAATGCATTGGATCAAGCGATGGATAGAGCGCCTTTGCGCCATTGGGCCCAATACCGATGGTTCGAAGGCGTTATTCCTTTATTGGGGTTAAATCATATCACCGGTGAAGAGAAATGGTTGCATTTAGGTCGGAGAATGATGGATCAGGGATTCAACTGGTATGATTATCATCGAAGCCCCATGGTTGAAATTCCGGCTGAAAAAGGACGCTGGAGTTTTGACCGACATGTGGTCAACAATGCAATGGCCATCAAAGCCAATGGAATATCCTATATGCTGACCAAAGAGCCTTGCTATTTGGAAGCTTTGACTCAAGGAATTGATCGATTAGAGCAATATCACGGCTATGTAACCGGAGCCTTTAGCGGTGATGAAGTACTCACAGGTAAAAGCCCTGTTCAAGGAACCGAATTGTGTGCAGTAGCCGAGTATATGTATTCATTAGAAGTGCTGATTGAAATGTTCGGGAAAGGTGAATTAGCTGACCGGTTGGAAAAGTTGACCTTTAATGCATGGCCGGCGACTTTCTTACCGGATATGTGGTCTCACCAGTATGATCAGCAAATCAACCAGGTGGAATGCAGTGTCAAGCAGGGTAGGACTTGGAAAACCAATGGTCCTGAGTCCAATGTTTTCGGGTTGCAACCTAACTTCGGTTGTTGTACCGCCAATATGAGTCAGGGTTGGCCAAAGTATGCTGCAAACCTTTGGATGAAATCAAAGGATGGAGGATTAGCGGCAATTTCATACGCTCCTTGTGCATTTTCGATCACCATCCATGATGTACCTGTGGATGTGGAAGTTGCCACAGAATATCCTTTCAAAGAAAAAATCTTTCTATTGATTCAATCGGAAAAACCCATATCGTTTCCTATCTATATCCGTATACCCAAGTGGTGTAAAAAACCGGTTGTATCCGGGGTGCCTTTTGATGCAGATGCAACGGTTGATGGCTTTGTGAAAACCACCGTGACTTGTGACGGTGTCGCTCCTGTAAGAATTAATCTTTATATGTCCTCGGAAGTGGAATTGTACAAAACACCCCATGAAACCGTTTCGGTATTGAAAGGATCTTTGGTATATGCATTGCCTATTGAAGAATTAAAGGTAAGAATCAATGAGGATCAACCTTTAAAGGAATTACCTCATGGAGATTTTGAGTTGTATCCGGTTTCCGAATGGAGATATGCATTGGATGCTGAAGCTCCTGACGCTGCATCCCGCATGGAATATGTCGATAAGGATGTGGGAGATGTGTGCGTATTTGCACCGGAAAATGCACCTGCGTCTATATATGCAAATGCCTATTTAGTAGAAGATTGGGGCATCACAAAGGGATCTTGTGACATCAAAAACGGACCTGTAGCAAAGAAAGGATCTCGTCAAAGGATCAAATTAATCCCTTATGGATGTACTAACTTGAGAATTACTGAATTTCCTATTGCAAAAGATATGTAGCAGGCGAAGGGGAGTTAAGTTATGCGGATACCTCATCTGCATTTTGACGGTAACTGTAAAAAGGCAATCTCACATTATGAAAAGGCTTTTGGCGTGAAAGCAGAAGGCATTGTATATAACCGGTTTACAATGGGGATTTATGATGGATGAAAATGGGTAGGGAGCTGTTTTATGATGAATAAGTTATCTTTTAAAAGAGATATTGATGTACGACATGATGTGGATGTACTGGTGGTAGGTGGTGGTCCGTCAGGAGTTGCAGCTGCAGTTTCTGCAGCAAGGCAAGGAGCAAAAGTGTTTTTAGCAGAGGCTTCATCTTGTTTAGGTGGCGCAGGCACAAGTGCATTGGTTCCGGCTTTCATGCAATTTACAGACGGAGAGAACTTTTTAGCAGCAGGTATAGGGAAGGAAATCCTTAACTGTATGTGGGAGTATGGCGGCAAAGTAGAAGGCTGGCAATATTCCATCAAGGCAGAAGCTCTAAAGTGTGTGTATGATGATCTTGTCATCCAAGCCGGAGTTGACTTTGCTTTACATACACAAATGATTGCAGTGGATGCTACGGAAGGTAAAGTTAATTATGTGGTGTTTACAGCAAAAAGCGGTTTGTTTGCAGTAAAAGCCAAAGTATATATTGATGGAACCGGAGATGGTGATTTGTGTGTATGGGCCGGAGCAGGCTTTGAAAAAGGTGATTCAGAGGGTCGTATGATGGCCGGAACTCTTTGTAGCCTTTGGGCCAATATTGATTGGTCTCGTGTGAAAAAGCCGGACACAAGAAAACTGGAAGAAGCATTCAAAGAAAAAATATTTACCAATGAAGACCGACATTTACCCGGTATGTGGAGAGTAGGGGAAACCATAGGAGGTGGAAACATCGGTCACACATTCGGTGTGGATGCAACAGACGAACGTTCTTTGACCAAATCATTGATTTGGGCGCGTAAATCCTTAACGGAATACGAAAGGTATTATAAAGAGTATTTGGATGGTTTCAGTGAAATGGAGCTTGTGGCAACAGGTGCTCAACTTGGCATACGTGAGTCTCGCCGTATCATGGGGGATTATGTGATGGTATTGGATGACTTCGTGAAAAAAGCCGTTTTTGAAGATGAAATTGGCAGGTATTGCTATCCTGTTGATATCCATGCTTCCGACTCTACTAAGGAGAGCTTTGCTAAATTTGAAAAAGAATACTATAGTTTGAGGTACAAAAAAGGTGAGAGCTATGGGATTCCATACAGGATTCTGACGCCTCGGGGCTTGGACAATGTATTGGTAGCAGGGCGGTGTGTCAGTTGTGACCGTTACATCCAGTCTTCTATTCGTGTCATGCCGGGGTGCTTTATCACCGGGCAGGCAGCAGGAGTTGCAGCAGCCATTGCTGTGGAAAAGAACACCCATATCCGGGGATTTGACATAAAGGAGTTACAGCTCCGCCTGAGAAGGGTCGGCGCATACTTGCCTAATTATAAAGAAAATCGTGCCTAAAGTAAAAAGTGTATATGAATTTACATCTCCATCCGGTAAATATTTTTGAATTATTTTGACAGGATGGATTCCTTTATTTGGTTGTGATATGATGAATGCAGGTAAATCAAAAAGCAAAATCAAAATATAATTGGTGTTGTATCTTCACCGGCCTTTAGGGGCACATGAAAGGAGAGGCCTTTATGTCCAAACAAGTCTTAATTGTCCGAGGTGGATGGACCGGTCACGAACCGGTTCAAGTATCGGAAGTTTTCTCTTCCATGCTGAAAAAAGAAGGTTTTCAAGTCACAATTTCTGAAACCTTAGATTCTTTTCTGGATCTTGAGATGTTAAAATCGCTACATATGATCGTTCCCATTTGGACCATGGGTAAAATCACCGGAGAACAAGTCAAAAATGTCAGTGAAGCGGTTGCGGCTGGAACAGCCATAGCCGGATGCCATGGTGGCATGTGTGATGCCTTCAGGGAAAGCGTTGAGTGGCAGTTTATCACCGGTGGCAACTGGGTATCCCATCCCGGAGGTGACGGAGTGGAATATATAGTTCAAATCAATAAAGCATCTTCGAGCTCCATTGTGGAGGGAATAGATGATTTCATCGTAAAAAGTGAGCAATATTATCTTCATGTAGACCCTGCTGTTGATGTTCTGGCAACCACCAGGCTTCCGGTGGTGAATTGGTATCATGCTTCAAATGGGTATGTCAATATGCCTGTATTATGGACCAAAAAGTGGGGATTCGGACGAGTATTCTATTCATCCTTAGGTCACCATGCTGACATATTTGATATCCCTGAGGCATATGAAACCATGAGAAGGGGATTCTTGTGGGCGGCTGCCGGAAAAGATATCGCCGTAAAACAAGGGCTTTCAACGGATCAATTTAAGAGTGAAAAGAAAATGTTTTAGAAAGCAGGTGAATATCTGATATGGAAAAAGTAAAAATCGGTATTGTAGGTTGTGGGAACATCAGTCCCATCTATTTTAAAAATTGTATCAATACTTTCGAAATTTTAGAAGTAAAGGCATGTGCCGATTTACTATTCGAAAGGGCAGAAGCTAAAGCTGCAGAATACGGTATCAAGGCTCTTACCGTAGAAGAGATGATGAATGATGACGAAATTGAAATCATCATCAATCTCACCATACCCAATGCACATTATTCGGTATGCAATACTGCATTGGATGCCGGTAAATCGGTTCACACCGAAAAACCTTTGTCCATTCTATTTGAAGAGGGAAAAGCACTGGTAAAAAAGGCAAAAGGCAAAGGTCTTTTATTAGGCGGAGCACCGGATACTTTCTTAGGTGCCGGAATTCAAACATGCAGAAAGCTGATCGATGACGGGTGGATCGGCGATCCCATCGGAGCAACCGCATTCATGTTGTGTCCGGGTCATGAAAGTTGGCATCCTTCTCCTGAGTTCTATTACAAAAAAGGAGGAGGCCCAATGTTTGACATGGGTCCGTATTATTTGACCGCATTAGTGAATTTATTAGGCCCCGTAGACAATGTTGCAGGTTCGGTGAGCATGACCAGAAAGCAAAGAACCATCACAAGTAAACCGTTAAAAGGAACGGTTATGGATGTGGAAGTGCCCACTCATGTCACCGGATTGTTGAATTTTAAAAACGGTGCCATTGGAACCATAATCACCAGCTTTGATGTATATGGTGGAAATGTGCCTCGTATAGAAATATATGGGACACAAGGATCCTTGTCTGTTCCCGACCCGAATGGCTTCGGAGGACCGGTAAAGGTCAAAATAAGGGGCAATGAATGGGCGGACGTTCCTTTAACGCATATATACCATGAAAACTCCCGTGGTATCGGGGTAGCTGACATGGCATATGCCTTACGTAACAACAGGATAAACCGCTGTTCCGGTGAACTGGCTTGCCATGTATTGGAGATCATGCATGGCATCCATATTGCATCGGACAATAAAGCAAATTATACATTGGAGACATCTTGCGCGAGACCGGAACCTCTTCCTACCGATTTATTGTTTGGAAGATTAGAGTAGTTCTTAGACATAAAAGGTCCCACATTTTTAGTGGGACTTTTTATGTCTATGTAGTAGAGTAGTGTAGCCAAAGGTTATAAAACCGAAATGATATAGGAAGGGTAGGTATTTTTCATGGATAAGACCGTCATTGGTCTGGATTACGGAACTCTGTCCGCACGGGCGGTTTTGGTTGATGTTGATAACGGAATAATTCTTGCAGATTGCGTCTTTGAATATCCTCATGGTGTGATGGACGAACAATTGCCTGACGGAACTCGATTAGGAGTGAATTGGGCATTACAGTACCCGAAAGACTATTCAGACGCTTTGCAATACTTGATACCGGCTGTCATGAAAAAAGCCGGTGTGGACAATCGACAAGTCATCGGTCTTGGAATTGATTTTACGGCTTGTACTGTTTTGCCTGTAGACACACAAGGAATTCCGTTGTGTTATTATGACACGTTTAAAAGCAGACCTCACAGTTATGTGAAACTGTGGAAGCACCATGCTGCTCAATATGAAGCCGATCGGATCAACCGGTTGGCAAGGGACAGAAATGAGGAATTCATCCGACGTTATGGAGGCAAAATATCTTCAGAATGGCTTCTTCCTAAGGTGATGCAAATATTGGATGAAGATCCCGAGATATATGAAAGCATGGATGAATTTATGGAGGCAGGTGACTGGATTGCCCGCCTGATTACCGGAAGTTCATCAAGAAGCAGTTGCATGGCCGGGTATAAAGGTATATGGCATAAAAAAGAAGGCTATCCGACGAAAGAATTTCTAAGGGCATTGGATGACCGCTTGGAGAGACTGTTTGAAGATAAGCTGCAGGGAAATGTTTTACCCACCGGAACAAAGGTGGGGACCATTCACTCAGAAGGTGCTAAGATCACTGGTTTAAGAGAAGGAACAGCAGTTGCGGTTCCGGTAATCGACGCTCATGCTGCAGTACCGGCGGTAGGAATTACAAAGCCCGGTAAAATGTTTATGATTATGGGAACCTCTGCTTGTCATATGCTGTTATCAGATCGGGAAATACATGTTCCTGGAATCAGCGGTGTGGTGGAAGATGGAATCATACCGGGATATTACGGGTATGAAGCTGGACAGGCTTGCTTGGGGGACCATTTTGCTTGGTTTGCTGAAAATTGTTGCCCTGCTTTGTATGAACAACAAGCGAAAGAAAATAATATGAAAAAGCTTGCATGGTTGGATGAAAAAGCATCACAACTAAAACCCGGTGAAAGCGGATTGTTGGCGTTGGATTGGTGGAACGGAAATCGATCTGTATTGGTAGATGCCGATCTGTCCGGTATAGTGGTCGGATGCACTTTGCAGACCAAACCGGAAGAAATCTATAGAGCATTGGTGGAAGCAACGGCTTTTGGCACTAAAATGATTATAGAGACATTTAAAGAAAACGGTATTCCAGTTCGAGAAATAATTGCAGCAGGTGGAATTGCCGTTAAAAGCCCCTTTGTAATGCAGCTTTTTGCAGATGTGCTGGGGTTGGAAATCACGGTGAATAAAACACTACAGATCGGTGCACTAGGTGCGGCTATGTTCGGTGCTGTAGCCGCTGGATATGACAAAGGGGGGTATGACCGAATATCAGAAGCGGCAGAACACATGATCGGCGAGGAAGTCGTTTTGTACACACCAATAAAAGAATATACTAAGATTTATGAAAGTCTGTATGAAGAATACAAGTTATTGCATGATTATTTCGGACGGGGTAAAAACAATGTAATGAAAAGGTTAAAAGAATGGAAATCTAACACTGACATGATTGAAGTTCCTTGATTTGCCAGAGTTTTTACGATAGAATAAAAAGTCAAGTTATATAACCGTTGATTATGGTTCATTTAAATATTAGAAGTTACAAATGAATGTGGAGGTGTCCTGTTTGAAAGATTTGTTATCTACAATTCGAAACGCTGAAAGGGATTCGTATGAAAAACTAAGGAATGCACGAATGATATCCAAAGAAAAAGTTGCTGCAGCCCAAGCCGAAGCACAATCAATGATCGAAGCGGGCATGCGGGAAAATCAACATGAGTATGACAAATTAATAAAGCAATTCGAAGAAGAAGGCCAAAAACGTGTCAAGGCTATAGAAGAAGACATCCAAAACAAATGTAAGGCACTAGTGGACAGGTCAAGTACCAAGTTGGACATGGTGGCTAAAAAAATACTCGAGAGGATCATAAATTAATGGCTGTTGTTGAAATGAAAAAAATGTTCTTCATTGGACTCATTCCGGACCGCGAAAAAATTCTTGACTATATGGTGAGAAAAGGAGCGGTTGAAATCAATGCCATTGAGTCGGACGAGAACGAAATCATTCATACCGATATTAATCACCGGCTTCATGTCATAGAAGAGGAAATGTCTACTGTAAAGTCGGCCGTTACTTTTTTAAAGAAGTATGATAAAACTAAGAAAAAACTTTTTTCAGTTAGACAAGAAGTCCTAGAGTCGGATTTTCTCCGTATTGCAGAAAACAAAAAACAGATGCTTGAAAAGGTGCAGGATATATTAGTATTAGAAGATGGGATTAAAGCCATTCAAGTCAAAATCAATCGTCTTCAAAACGATAAGGAATCCCTATTGCCTTGGTCCGGTTTTGACATACCTTTGGACTTTGTAGGTACGGACCAAACCCGCATGATCAAAGGAAATCTTCCGGCGGTAATCTCCGTCGTTGATGTTACAGCAGACTTGGGCTATCAAAGTGACATGATTCACTATGAATTGATCAGTCAGGACAAGGATCATTCCTATATAGCCGTGATTTGTCATGAAGAATCATTTAAAGATACTCTATCCACGTTGAAAAAATATGGATTTAACGAATTTTATGATCCTTCTTTCAAAGGAACGGCGATCAGTAACATCCAACAGCTTGACAAAGATATCATCGGATTAAATCAAAACATACAAGATCAACAGAAATTAGCCAAGGATTTCGGAGAGCGGTTGATTGAAGTCAAGATTCTGTACGATGCCCTTCAAATGGAAAGAAATCTGTTGTTAGCCAAGAATAAAATGATTACAACTAAAAGCACTTTTGCTTTTCAATCTTGGGTACCGGCTGATTTGGTGGAGGGGATCTCTCAAAAACTCATTTCCCAATGGAATTGCTATGTTTATGCGGTAGATGCGCAGGAAGATGAAAACTTTCCTGTGCTTTTGAAAAATCCTCCTATTGGCCAATCGGTGGAAATGATCACAGAAATGTACAGCTTGCCGGATTGCCGAGAAGCTGATCCCAATCGAATTATGGCTTTTTTCTACATTATGTTTTTCGGTTTGATGCTAGGAGATGCCGGTTATGGGTTACTGCTAGCTGCTTTCTGCGGCTTTGTCGTATGGAAATATGAATTGGAAGCGGGCACAAAGCAGTTTCTGAGAATGTTGATGTACTGCGGTATTGCAACGATCTTTTGGGGTGCTATGTTCGGAGGTTGGTTCGGAGATTTGTTGTCCCGTACTTTAGGCGGATCGGAGGTTAATGTGGCCGTATGGTTCAATCCTATTAACGATCCTGAGCGGTTACTGTTATGGTCATTGATTTTCGGTGTCATCCATACATTTACCGGGATCGGTATAGGGGGATACAATCTGATTCGGGAGAAAAAATATCTGGATGCTATCATAGAAACATTGTTTAAATATATTTTGTTTACCGGCTTGATTATGGTGGTTCTTCCTTTTGTTCCTTCTGTAGGAGGAGCTTTTGCCCAAAGGGCGGCCTATTATGGCAAATACGTATTTCTTGTGGGTTTGATCCTGACTATACTAGGAGGAATCAATGGAGCAAAAAATATTATTGCAGGTTTATTCAGTGGTGTTGCAAAGTTATATGATGTGGTCAGCTTTTTCAGCGATATTTTGTCTTATGCAAGAATCCTGGCTTTGGGTTTGGCTACAGGGGTTGTTGGTGCTATTGTAAACCAAATGGCTGTCATGGGTGGGTTGAGCATCGGAGGCGTGATCCTGTTTATAGCGGTTTTCCTTTTCGGCCATACATTAAACATTGCACTCAATGCACTAAGTGCTTATGTGCATTCGAGCAGGCTACAATACATTGAATTTTTCGGAAAGTTTTATAAGGGCGGCGGTAAAGCGTTTGACCCTTTAAAAATGGATACTGAATATATTAAGGTTAAGTTGGAGGTATGAGATGATAAAATACTTGTTTGAAAATGTATCGGGGGACCTTTGGGCATTATTTGGGGCAGGTCTTGCATTCTTCCTTTCCGGAATAGGTTCATCCATTGGTGTGGGAATTGCAGGCGGTGCTGCAGCCGGAGTTGTTGCAGAGGATTCGGATAAATTCGTTCCCTGTATGATTCTCGAAGCATTACCCAGTACACAGGCAATCTACGGATTTGTTGTGGCGTTCTTGATCAGCGGTAATATCGGCGGGTTAAACCTGGAACAAGGTCTTGGTTTTCTTATGGCAGCATTGCCGGCTGGTATTGTAGGTTTGGTTTCTGCGATCTACCAAGGAAAGGTTTCCGCTGCCTCCATCGGTATTGTGGCAAGACGTTCCGAGGACATGGTTAAAGGTGTCATATTTGCACTGATGGTTGAGTTGTTCGCTATCTTTGGATTATTGATTTCCATCATCTTGATCGGACAAGTACCGGTATAAGTTAGGTTTTGTTTTCAAGGAGGATGAAATGTCGGGATTGGAAAATATCATTAAAAGAATAAAAGAAGACGCTGACTCCATGCAAGCGCAATTAGAGACACAAACCAAGTCGTCAATGGATCAAATCATGGATTCTGCTCGTTTGGAATTAGAAGAAAAGCGACAGTATATGCTTAAACAAGCTCAAACGGCCGGCCAATTGAAACAAGAGCGCATGGTTTCCATGGCTAAGCTTGAAGGCAACAAAACGTTGTTAAAGACCAAACGTGAATTGATGGAGCAGGTTTTTGAAAAGATTTATCAGTTGCTAGGCAGCATGCCGGATTCCGAATATGAGCAGTTGTTGATTCGATTTATTACCAATGCAAATCCGACTGAGTCAGGTTCCATACGCTTGAATGAACAGGATAAAAAGCGTGTTTCTCCTGAATTCATACCTTCTGTGAATAAAGCGTTTCAACAGCAGGGGAAAAATGTATCTTTTACATTGGATTCCGTCCATGCCGGTCATACCGGTGGGTTTATTCTGGTATGTGGGAATGTAGAGATTAACGGAACATTTGAAAAGATTTTGGAAATGCAAAGATCCGAATTGGAAGGTATTATATCGGAAACATTGTTTTTTTGAATAGGAATAAGGACATGGAGGTAACATTTTGAAAAACGATGTAATATATGCATATTCATCTGCATCGGTGGCAGTTTTGTACGGTCGGTTGGTGGATCGGAACACCATTGAAAGAATGATCGAAACAGAAAACGCATCGGATGCTTTAAAGCTCATGGTGGAAAAAGACTATGGGTCAACGCCGGCTGCCACTGAAAGTCCATACGAATATGAGCGTTTAATTTTAGAAGAAGAACACAAGGTTTACCGCAGAATGGATGAATTGCTGCCGGAGAAAAAGCACATAGCGTTTTTCAAATACAAAAATGATTGTCACAATATAAAGGTATTGCTAAAAGGTGAAATGGCTGATAGCGACCATATACGTTTGAATCCCAATGGGACCATTGACCCAAATAAGTTGCAGGTGGCCATTCGGGAAAGAAAATTAGACTTATTGCCAAAAGAGTTTAGCCAAGCAATTGAAGAAGCATTGGAATCCTATGCTAAAACTAAAAACCCGGCTGTTTTTGATATTTATTTAGATAAAGCTTGTTTTCTATTGATGACAAAAACAGCGGAAGAATCCAAAAACAAGATACTCAAGGCTATTGCTGAGTTTATTATTGATTCGAATAACATCAAAGCCCTTATTCGAAACATGACGGTATCAAAATCCATGAATTTGCTAAGAAGCACCATTTTATCGAAAGGTTCGGTAGATCTTTCGGAATATGTCAAGCTCTTTAACGGGACAATGGAGCAGGTAAAAGCCTATTTCTCCGGAAAGCCTTTAGGCGAGGTCGTCACAAAGAGTATTGATGCCTATTTGAGTACCGGAAGTCTATCCGGAATGGATAAATACTTCGATGAATACTATTTGTCTTTAATAAAGGAGTATAAGCAACAAATTGACGGCCCTGCTCCGGTTTTCTATTATCATGCCTTAAAAGAGATGGAGATGAAAAATATGAATCTAGTGATGACCGGTAAAATCAATCTGCTACCGAAAGATGACATCAGGGAAAGGTTAAGGATCTATTATGTTTAAGATCGGAATCATCGGCGATAAAGACAGTATTATGGGTTTTAAAGCAACTGGGATGGATGCTTTCTACGGGGAAGACAAAGCACAGATCGAAGCTTTGATTGATCGATTGGCATATGAACAGTATGCTGTATTGTTTATGACGGAAAAAGCATTTGAAATGGCAACGGAAAAGGTTGCGGAATTTGACAATCATATGACACCTGCCATCATCCCTGTTCCCGGAATCAGTGGGAATACCGGAATCGGAATGAATTCCGTAAGAAGGTCGGTTGAAAAAGCAGTAGGTGCTGACATATTTTTTGATGATTAATAATGGATAAGGATGTGGATAAATGAGTAATCAAGGAACCATTATAAAAGTCTCCGGTCCGCTGATCATTGCAGGCGGTATGAGAGATGCCAATATGTTCGATGTTGTGCGGGTTAGTGATAAACGCCTTATCGGAGAAATTATAGAAATGCACGGTGACCGTGCTTCCATACAGGTTTATGAAGAGACATCCGGTTTGGGTCCCGGGGAAAAGGTGGTAACCACTGGATCTCCTTTAAGTGTTGAATTAGGACCCGGGCTGATGGGAAATATATTTGACGGAATACAAAGACCGTTAGAGACCATAAAGCAAACGGTAGGTAGCCTCATTCCCAGGGGAATTGATGTAGAACCTCTGGACAAGGAGAAAAAGTGGGACTTTATTCCTGTGGCAAAGCCTGGGGATCGGGTGGTTACGGGAGACATCATCGGAACAGTGCAAGAAACCATCGTGGTCAATCATAAGATTATGGTTCCTGTAGGAGTGTCCGGAACCATACAGGATATAAAAGAAGGTGAATACACCATCACGGAACCTGTTGCAACGGTTGTATCCGACAGCGGTCAAACATTTGAAGTGACAATGATGCAAAAATGGCCTGTTCGTATAGAACGCCCCTATAAGAGAAAGCTGGTGCCGGATGTTCCTATGATCGTAGGTTCAAGGAGTATTGATACATTTTTCCCCATTGCAAAGGGGGGGACTGCTGCTATTCCCGGTCCTTTCGGGAGCGGCAAAACGGTGGTACAACACTCTTTGGCCAAGTGGTCGGATGTGGACATTGTCATTTACATTGGTTGCGGAGAACGAGGAAATGAAATGACCGATGTTTTGATGGAATTCCCTCAGTTGGTGGATCCGAGAACCGGTGAATCTATTATGAAACGAACCGTGTTGATCGCCAACACGTCGGACATGCCGGTGGCTGCTCGTGAAGCTTCGATATACACCGGAATCACCATTGGAGAATATTTTAGGGATATGGGTTATGCAGTGGCCTTGATTGCCGATTCCACCTCCAGATGGGCTGAAGCATTAAGAGAAATGTCCGGTCGGTTGGAAGAGATGCCCGGTGAGGAAGGATACCCGGCTTATTTAGGATCGCGATTAGCACAGTTTTATGAACGGGCAGGACGTGCCATTGCACTAGGAACACAAGACAGGGAAGGCAGCTTGACTGCAGTAGGCGCTGTGTCGCCTCCCGGTGGAGACTTGTCCGAACCGGTTACGCAATCCACATTGAGGATCGTAAAGGTTTTCTGGGGTTTGGATTCGGACTTGGCCTACAGACGTCATTTCCCAGCCATTCACTGGTTGAAGAGCTACTCTTTATATATGGACAATTTAACTCAATGGGCGTCGAAAAATATTTCCGGGGAATACAACGAATTGCGTTCCGAAGCCATGCGGTTATTACAGCTTGAATCTGAGTTAGAGGAAATCGTTCGGTTAGTGGGTATTGATTCTTTAACGGTATCTGACCGATTGATTTTAGAAGCTTCCAGATCTATTCGTGAAGACTATTTACATCAAGATGCTCTTGATGAAGTGGATGCATTTGCATCCTTGCATAAACAATATTTAATGTTAAAGACGGTTATGGCGTACTATTCCAAATCAAAGGATGCATTGGAAAAAGGAGTTTCATTTAAATTCATCGAATCTCTTTCCGTACGTGAAAAAATAGCACGATTTAGGTTTATCGCGGAAGAACATGTGGATGAACAATATGAAACCATCATGAGAGAACTGGATGAATCCATTGGTAAGCAAATTGCGGGGGAAGATTAAAAAATGATATTAAAAGAATATAGAACAATAGAAGAAGTCGCCGGTCCTCTGATGTTTGTGAAGGATGTAGAAGGAGTCACCTACAACGAACTAGGGGAAATTGAACTGGCAAACGGCGAAATCCGGCGATGCAAAGTGCTTGAAGTAGACGGTAGCAATGTCATGGTTCAGCTGTTTGAAAGCGCAGCCGGAATTAATGTGGCACAAAGCAAAGTTCGGTTTTTAGGAAGAGGAATTGAGCTCCCGGTTGCACCGGATCTTTTGGGCCGAGTGTTTGACGGGTTGGGAAATCCAAAGGATGGAGGGCCGGAAATCATACCGGATAAGCGTTTGGATATCAATGGCATTCCCATGAATCCTGCTGCAAGGAATTATCCTTCCGAGTTTATACAAACCGGAATTTCCTCCATTGACGGGTTAAACACTCTGGTCAGAGGGCAAAAACTACCCATATTCACCGGTTCCGGATTACCCCATGCACAATTGGCGGCGCAAATTGCCCGTCAAGCAAAGGTAAGGGGAACAGATACGAAATTTGCCGTTGTCTTTGCCGCCATGGGAATTACTTTCGAAGAAGCAGAATTTTTTATCAATGACTTCCAACGAACAGGCGCCATTGATCGAGCTGTGGTGTTCATCAATTTGGCAAACGACCCTGCGGTAGAGCGGATATCTACTCCAAGAGTTGCCATGACGGCAGCAGAGTATTTGTCATTTGATTTGAATATGCATGTTTTGGTTATTATGACCGATATCACTTACTACGCAGAAGCTTTGCGAGAAGTGTCCGCAGCAAGAAAGGAAGTGCCGGGAAGAAGGGGTTATCCGGGCTATTTGTACACGGACTTAGCTACCATTTATGAACGTGCCGGAAGAAGAATCGATTCCGATGGAAGTATAACATTGATTCCTATTTTAACCATGCCGGAAGATGATAAAACCCATCCCATACCGGACTTGACCGGATATATTACCGAGGGACAGATCATCTTA
>CALCRE010000102.1 GCA_937894465.1 uncultured Clostridia bacterium | reverse complement strand
TTGAGACAACCATAATTAATATAGGGCTCACAATACCTGCGGCAACAGCCGCCGAACCCAGGATAATAGCGCCGATAATGCCTAAGGTTTGGCCAATAGCCCCAGGTAACCGTACACCTGCTTCCCGCATAAGCTCGAAGAATAACTCCATGACCAGAAGTTCCAATATTGTAGGGATGGGGATATTTTCTCTTGCCCTCGAAAGTGAAAATAGAAGTTCGGTGGGAATCATCTCCTGATGATATAAAGTAAGGGCAACGAAAAGCCCGGGTAAAAATGTTGCCAAAAAGGCGGCAACCATCCTAATAAGCCTCAAAAATGTACCAAATTGCCAACGAAGGGTTGTATCCTCAGAGGTGTGGAAAAAACGAAAAAATGTTATCGGGGCTATACTTGCATAAGGTGAGCCATCACAGATAATGGCGACCTTTCCATCTATTAAAAAGGATGCCGTTTTATCGGGTCGCTCGGTGCTTAATATTTGAGGGAACAGAGAAAAAGGGTGATCCTCAATCAGTTGGTCTAATCCACCATCCCCCGCTATAAAATCAATATCAATGCTGCTGATCCTTCTCTTTACTTCCTGCACAATTTTGGGATTGGTGATACCCTTAATGTGCATAATCGCACAGGTTATATTATCTACCTTTCCAATAGGCATCATCTCGGTAACAAGGTCTTTATTTTTAATGATTTTACGTACTAATGTCAAATTTGTGCGCAGATTCTCAGTAAATGCCTCTTGGGGCCCCTTGATTACCGATTCGTCTAACGGCGTGGAAACACTTCTTTTTTCATATCCGCGGCTTTCGATGAGAACACATTCTTGATTACCTTCAACAAAAAGTGCGGTAAGGCCGTTTAGTATCTGCTTGATAATTTCCTCATAATCTGTCTGCCTAATAACCTGGTTAATTGCAAGAAGATTATCTGTGATATAATCAACACTTATTTTCGTGTTTTTGTTGTTTTTTTGCTCTGCCATCAATTGACGCAGAATATAATCGTTTATGGTGTTCTTATCGACCATACCGTCAATATACACAATAAAGGCATTATTTTTCTGCACTACTTTAAATTCCCTGATGACAATATCTTGATTGGTAGAGAAATGAAATTCCTGCTTCATTTTTTGTAAGTTTTTCTTCAGATCTTTAGACACATTATTGCGGTTGTCCTGATTTTGATCCGCTGTAATACCGTTTGTTACTTTTGGAGTATCTTCCTGTTTTTTATTCTTCATTACTCTTTTGAGCGTCTGCATTATATTTTTCGACGGCTGATGAAGGATGTTCTCCTCATTTTCATTGAAGTTTTGGGCGGCCGTTTCTGATGTTTCAGGCGCTTCGCCGTTTTTCATATCCTCTTGCTCGTCCTCAAGCAATTCAAACCGCTCATTATTTTTTGGTTCTTTGTATATAACAATATTTTTTATGACCGAAATAACACTCATCTACCCACCACCTTGGAGTCTTTTTGTTATTATTATCCCTTAAAATGATTAATTTACACTTTATAGAAAAGGAAAACATAGTAATCAAAAGCAAAACCACGCAACTCTTGCGGCTGGTAAAATTGTAGTTCAGACTACAAATAACGAAAACCGGGTAGCTGAAGCAAACGATACTGCCCCTGAAGCCATAGAATATGCATATCTCTCAAACAGCAATATAATAACGATGGTTGGCTAAAAATTTTCTGTTTAAATCAAGGCCAGCTTGAAGATGATGATCGTACAGGGTTTGACTTGCAATATTGGGAAATAGGCAAAGCTTCTTTACTTTTCACCGTTCCCAGCCTCGTGCTTTGCTTTTCTTCTTGCCAATCTGATCAGCAGCGAGTTGCTTTTCTTCGGCAATTAGCTTTATGTTCTCTTTCATATGTTCACTGCGCTCCGTGATCCCAGCAACACACTTGAGATCGTCACGGTATTTCTTGAGCTGGTTTGTCAACTTAGCGACCGTATGCTCTCAAATTCAACCTGTGCAGAGCCTCGTGAATAAAATTTACAACAAAAAAGCAGACATCTGCTCACATAATCGTGAATAAATGTCTACTTTCTTGTTGCCTCGTACCGGTTACCCCTCGGTTCAGTAGTTGTACCTGTGGGTGATAACACTTCGGTTACAGAGGCTTGTTTGTCTTCCGTGCCTTCTTCGCAAAGTTTTTTTCCTAACGTTTGCTATATGTCGTACCGGGGCCTTTTCCTTCTTTTCGTATGATATTCTTATCAATCAGCTTGTTGAGCGTCCGAATGGTTTTCGCTTTATTAAAACCGGTTTTTCTGTCTAACTCTGCTCTTGTAAGTTCCCGTTCATCCTTTATAATATTGTAGACTGCAATTTCCTCTTCCAATAAATATGTCTGATCTGTTTTAACTACAGGTAATTGTATCCGGATACTATTCTGACTGATCATAAAGCTCGGCTTTGTCAGACTGTTGGAATATTCCCGGTTGATCCTTGTTATACCTGTTCCAAATTTCTCTATGATATCCAACCTATAAAAAACTCCTGCTATGATCGGGTTTCTTAACACTGATAAAGGTCTGTTCAAATATTCTTCCTCGGAAACACCTTCCGGTAATCCTACCGGTGAATGAATCTCGATGCCGTCATCAAACATAGAAATCCGGATGGTTGCATTGATATCCCAAATCCTATGAACAATGGCATTTGCTAACGATTCACGAAATGCTTCTTGGGGAATAAGTTCCTTCCTCACTCTGCTAAATCCTTCGACCTCTTCATACTGGTAATATAATCGGTAGAGTTCTATGGCTTTATCATATTGCGCTAGTAAGGAATTTTTATTGATCAACTCTCTATACAATATCTGATTGATGTTCTTTCCGAAACGAGCGATATCAATTCCGGAAAATTCTACATCATTTTGATCAGCCAACAATTCTCCCGCAACATTATAATATCCCTCTTTAGTATATAGTTCCAAAGTTCTTAAGATGTCCAAGCTAATATGTTCGATACCGGTCTTTTCTTTTAGCTTAGACTCAAGAATCTTGAATTCTAAATCTTGAGAAGATGCTTTTTTCTCTTCGTAATTCATATGAAACCCTTCCATAGTCAACCTTCTTAATTCGAATCGATCCATCTCTGTTGTTGAAGTATCCGAACGTTTGTAGGCTTTACCATGATAAAAATAAGGAGTATCCAAACCTTTTTTAACATACAATTCGATAATATTTTTGCCATCAACTGTTTTTACTTCTATTTTAAAAACAGGAACCGGGTCTATTGAATCATTGATCATATTTTCCACTCGAAGACTGTCCTCTTTCGCAGAATGCAAACCTATTACGGTTCCGCCATCATCAATTCCAAATACAATCTTCCCATCGTTATAATTAGCAAATGCACTTACAGTCTTTAAAAACGTTCTAGTAACATCCGACTTGAATTCTAGATTGTACTTTTCTCTTTTTCCCATCATATAAATTCCTCCTACAGTATAATTCTACCATACCCCAACGATAAATGCAACGTTTATTTAATCATTGCATTTATCGTTTCATAATATTTATATTTTGGTCTAATCGTTGCAAGTCGATTGAAGCAATAATGCTTTTTCATTCAACTCCTTCTGTTATTATCCGTCTTCATTGATAAGTGTAACGGAAATAGCCGGGTAGTTGTAGACGGTCTTAGAAGGCCGGTAAACAACCATCACATCATCTCCCGGTTGAATATGATCCGTACCTCGAATGTGTGTAGATCCAACGATGTAGAAAACAAACTCCACCGTATTTCCGTTTTCATCAGGTTCATGTAAATTCATCATATAAAATACGCTTCCATCGGATCGGATTCCTTCGGCATCAACTTTTCCTATTGCTATTTCAACGGGTAGTTCCATCACCCCTGTCAATTCATTGGTGTCACAGTCAAACCAAAAATAGCCGGACCGGTCAATACCGGATATATCGATAAAGTAATAATGGATCAGCATGACACTGTCAAATTCGCTCCATTGCAAAAAGCGGTACTCCGTATCCGGAAAACCGTTTTCATCTTTTTTAGCATCTGCAAAATACCCATGATTGCTTATACTGATATCCAGATATGCATTTAAGTTTTTATCAACACTTGTTTGAAAATCGCTCATGACTAATTGCACACCGTTGTCTCTTTGCATAGAGACAATCAAATATCGACTGTCCGGAGACCACCACATTCCATCAAATGATGCATTGCTGTATACAGTTTCATTTGGGAAATCTCCTTTGATGCGTACAGTAAAAGCATTTCGATCTAGATATAAGGTTCCGGATGTTCCCCGGTAAACAGTTGCCGCAATACGGTCACTAGGAGATGTTTGTCGATCCAACATGCTAAACACCCCTTTGCCGGTTAAAAAAAGCAAGCAAACTAGAACACCGACAAGAGCGGCAATTGTGATGTTCATTGTTGTTTTTCTTCTCAATTTCCGCTTATGGGTTATCAGCAATCTTTTGCTGTCTTCATCATGAACATGTTCACTCTCATTCATCGGTGTACGCATATGTTCCAGCAATTCCCGGCATTCCGCACAGGTATAGATATGGTGGTTTATAAATATATTGCTCTCTTCCCCGGTCAAACCATCTACATAAAGGGGCATCAAATCCCGGATTATTTCACATTGATCCATTGCTCTCCTCCAATCGATTCAAAAGGGTAGTTTTTGCTCGATAAAACGTCACCCTGGCCCAATTTTCATTCTTTCCCATGGCATTCCCTATTTCTCTAAAACTCAATCCGTGAATTCTCATATGAAACACTTGTCGATATACAGGTTTTAAAGTTCCGGCAGCTTTTAGAACGTTTCTTGCTTGCTCTTTGATTACAAACTCTTCTTCAAAAGAATCAATTCCCCTCTCTTCCACATCATCAATATGGATTGTTCGCTTTTGTCGCTTCATTTCATTGAGAAATAAGTTTCTTGCAATGGTACAAAGCCATGTAGACATTTTGCATGTACCGTCAAAGCAATCGATCTTTTGTATTGCTCTTAAAAACGTTTCAGAGGTTAAATCCTCTGCCATGGTTGTTTTACCGCACAAGGAAAGAAGGTAGCCATATACGATTTTAAAATGGTCTTTATAAAATTCCTCTATGGTCATAACCTTTCCTTTCCCGGTGTCTTACTTATTAAACAATTGAAAACCCGTTTCGTTACAAAATATCTTTTGTTTTTTTCAATTATACTAAATAAACCTCAAAACAAAAAGCTAAGGCCGTTATATCTAGTATGAAATTTTATGAAATCTGATGTTTACTTATGAAATTTTATGTGTTATCATGAAAATAATAGAGCAATAGTGCACGATTGAATACTACAAATAATCCATAGGAGGTAACGATGTGGACGAATTCGAAAAACTTTATACAGTGGAAGATATCGCAAAAATGACTTCCTTGACAAGTCGAACTATTAGAAACTATTTAAAGGACGGAAGTCTGCAGGGGAAGAAAATCGGCGGTCAGTGGAGGTTTACCATGGATGATATCAAAAGGCTGTTTGAGAGCAGCAGCTTATCAAAAGATATGATCGACCATACAAAACAAGAGCTGTTGGATTTTATTGACGGTGTTAACACCGATGTTTATGGCAAAATCCAAGTTTGCACCATTATTGATTATTATTGTGATAGTCGAGATGAGGCTAAGCAAATCAGTGATCGATTGGTTTCTGTTATTAACCAACAAGAAACAAAGAACGCACAAGCTAGATTTCATTATCAATACATTGAGAAGGAAGGCAAAGCGAGATTTATCTTATATGGTATACCGGATTACATCATAAATGCTCTGGAGTTGGTAAAATAAAACACGACCCCCTGCCACAGATTCATCCATGGGACAGGGGGTAACGCTTTTTGTTCTATTATAGCTCGAGAGTATAAATGTGATGAAGGTAGGGCTTGCCTCTAAATATTTCATTTTTCTTCCCTGTAGGTTTGAACCCGAGATGTTTTACCAAGTTGACTGAACGGTCATTTTGTATATAGATATGTGCATGTACTTTCTTAACACCTAAGACATCTTTGGTAAATTCAATCAGCCGCCCAACCGCTTCAATTGCATAACCTTTGCCCCAATATTCAGGGCTCATATCATAACCGATCTCAACCGTATCTTTATTCTGATCCCATCGGTGAAATCCGCATGTGCCAATCTTTACACCGTCTTCTTTTCGGATGATGATCCACCTGTGCCAAAACGCAGGAACCGGATCAGTATAAAATCGAATGATTTCATCCGCTTGCTCCATGGTTTGTATAGGTTCGGCGTCAAAGAGAAACTCATTAACGCAATCATCTGAAAAGTGCCGATAAATGAATTCCCTGTCATCTTGGGATATACATTTCAAAGTCAATCGATTTGCTTCAAGATTTTTGTAAATCATGCCTTATTACCACTCAGCCACCGATTGGTCCTTATTTCTCCAAATGGGATTTTTCCATGAGTGGCCTTCTTTGGCCGCTTCTTTAACCTTTTCTTCATTGACATCAATCCCTAAACCGGGTTTTCGTAGTAAGGACACATATCCGTCATTGTATCCGAATTCTGCAGGGTCGGCTAGATAGTCCAACAAATCCGATCCTTTGTTGTAGTGGATCCCCAAGCTTTGTTCTTGTATGAAAGCATTGATGGATGTAAAATCCACCTGCAAGCACGCCGCCAATGCGATGGGACCCAGAGGACAATGAGGTGCTAACGCTACATCATAAGCTTCTGCCATGGCGGCTATTTTTCTGACTTCAGATATA
>CALCRE010000101.1 GCA_937894465.1 uncultured Clostridia bacterium | reverse complement strand
GATGCAATGGGATACATCATCGGGGAAATTACCAAGGGAGAAGAAAAAATTAAGATATGGTAAATATCGCAGTACTGGTATCCGGAGGTGGAACCAATTTACAGGCTTTGATGGATAAAATCCAAAACGGAACGGTCACCAATGGGAAGATCGCAGTGGTGATCGCCAGCAATGACAAGGCTTATGCTATTCAAAGAGCCAAAGATAACAATATCCCCTGCAAAGTCATTTCAAGAAAATCTTTCGGTTCCTCGGAGGAATTTGATCAGGCAATGGTGGAAGTATGCCAATCGTATCATATACAACTGGTTGTATTAGCCGGATATTTATCCATGTTAGGAAAGCAATTTGTATCAGCATACGAGAACCGCATTTTAAATATCCATCCGTCGTTGATTCCTTCATTTTGCGGAAAAGGATATTACGGGATCGTACCGCATCAAAAGGCTTTGGAATACGGTGTAAAAATAACCGGAGCCACAGTTCATTTCATAGATTTCGAATATGACAGCGGTCCTATAGTCTTGCAAAAGTCGGTAGAGGTAAAAGAAGACGATACACCGGAAACATTGCAAAAAAGGGTGATGGAGCAAGCTGAATGGGAGATACTGCCCACGGCGGTAAAGCTCTTTTGTGAAGGCAAATTAAAAGTGGCAGGTAGAAAAGTATCCATTTTGCCTTGACACAAATTTAATACAAGATAAAAGACAGGTGAAAGATTGATGAATATACTCGTAATTGGAAGCGGTGGCAGAGAACATGCCATAGTATGGAAATTGTCAAAATCGAAGCATAAGGTAAATTTGTGGTGCGCTCCCGGAAACGGTGGAATATCGCAACTGGCAACTTGTGTGGATATAAAGCCTATGGAATTTGATAAAATTGTTTCTTTTTCAAAAGAACAAAAGATGGACTTGGTGGTAGTCGCCCCGGATGATCCCTTAGCATCAGGCCTTGTGGATATTTTGGAAGCAAATGATATTCCCGCCTTTGGTCCTTCGAAAAGTGCTGCTCGTTTGGAAGGCAGCAAAGCATTTTCGAAGGATTTCATGAAGAAACACCATATACCCACCGCTGATTACCAAGTATTTGATGATGCTACAGAAGCATTAAAATATATTGAGAAAAGCTCTTTTCCCATTGTTGTAAAAGCAGATGGTTTAGCGTTGGGAAAAGGTGTAATCATTGCCCAAGATAAGAAGACTGCAGTAGATGCAGTTCATAATATGATGGAAGAAAAGAAATTCGGAGATGCCGGAAACAAGATTGTTATCGAAGAATTTTTAACCGGTCCGGAAGTATCCGTATTGACTTTCTCAGACGGGAAAACATTGTTGCCTATGGTCAGCTCTCAAGACCATAAAAGAGCTTTTGATCATGACAAAGGACTCAATACGGGAGGAATGGGGGCATTCGCACCGAGTAAGATCTATTCTCCGGAGATTGAAAAGCTATGTCAAGAGACTATTTTCAAGCCCACCTTGGAGGGCTTACGCAAAGAAGGCATCCAGTTCAAGGGGGTTCTGTATTTCGGTTTGATCCTGACTCCAAAAGGTCCTTATGTATTGGAATACAATGCACGATTCGGTGATCCCGAAACCCAAGTGGTTTTGCCCTTGATGAAAAATGATTTGTTGGACGTCTTTATGGCAGTGATCGAGGAGCAGTTAGAGGATGTGGTACTAGAGTGGGAAGACAAAGAATGTGTCTGTGTGGTGCTGGCATCCGGAGGTTATCCGGTTTCATATAAAAAAGGGTATGAAATTAAAGGGCTGGAACGGTACGAAGCAAGCCAAGAGATCTTTGTGTTCCATGCCGGTACTCAAAAAGCTGATGAAAAATATATTACTGCAGGAGGAAGGGTTTTGGGGGTCACGGCAAAGGGTGAGAATATGGAAGTCACTCGGCAAAAAGCTTATGAAGCAGTGAAAAACATATCCTTCACCGATATGCATTACAGAACGGATATCGGCGTGAAAAAATGAATAAACAGTTGATCGCAGTCATCGGGGGAAGCTTTAATCCCGTTCATAACGGACATATTGCCATAGGGGAAGCGGTAAACCAAGCACTACAGGTTGATAAAATCTTGTTTATCCCGTCTTACATCCATCCGGACAAAGGAAGAGCCCACGGTGCTTCTCCTTGTAACCGGATCCGGATGTTGCAGTTGGCCATAAAAGATCATCCCGGATGGGAAGTATCGGATATTGAATATAATAGGGAGGAGACCTCCTATACCGTTCACACCATGGAACGGCTGTCCAAGATATATGATAATGCACAGCTATATTTTGTATGTGGTGCAGATATTATGTACACCATTCACACATGGAGAGATCCTTATCGCTTGTTTCAATTATGCAAATTCGCGGTAGTCCAAAGACCGGGATATACTACGGAAAGTTTTTTAAAACAGGTGGACTATGTACGGGATCAATACAACGGGCGCATAGATATTATTGAATGTGATCAAGTGGATGTATCCTCTTCCGATATCCGATACAGGTTGTGTAACCGTTTACCGGTGGAAGGCATGTTGCCAAGTTTGGTGATGGAATACATCGAGGAAAACGGTTTGTACAATATCTGTCCCGGGGATGAATCATGAACGAGCAGGAAATCATACGAAAACTCAAGCAATTGTTGCCGGAAAAACGATTTCGTCACACCATCGGTGTTGCGGAAGCTGCTCAACAAATGGCTGAACGGTTGAATGCAGACACTCGAAAGGTTCGCATTGCAGCATTGTTGCACGATTGCTCAAGGTACATGACCGGGGAAGAAATGGTTGTTTTCTTATCATCACGATCGATGGATATGGATGAACTTTCGGTTGTGTCAGGGACAAGCTTGTTACATGCGTCTGTTTCTGCGGTTTTGGCAAAAGAAGAGTACGGTATAGACGATCCTGATATTTTATCCGCCGTTGAATGCCATACCTTAGGGAAAAAAGATATGAATCTTATGGATAAAATCATTTTTGTCAGTGACTATATTGAACCGGGTAGAGATTTCGAAGGGGTGGAAGCGTTGCGAAATCTGGTAATCACCGACTTGGATCAAGCTGTTATCCAAAGCGTGAATTCCACTGTAAGACATTTATTGAATGAAAACAGATTGATTCATCCTAAACTGTTGGATATAAGAAACGGTATTTTATACGAAAAAACAATAAAAACAATAAGTGATTAAAACCGTTACGGATAAAAGTTTATACTATGCATGTTTGTGGTATAATTAGCAAATAGGTATTGTAAAAACGATCACATGTTAAAAGGAGCATATATTTTGAACGAAAAGGAATTGTCGAAGAAAATTACAGGAGCCCTTATAGACAAAAAGGGTGTTGACATCGTTGAGATCCATGTAGGAAGTTTAACCACACTTGCGGATTATTTTATTCTTGCTACAGGAACATCCGATAGACACATGCAAACATTAGCGGATTCCGTAGAAGAAAAAATGGATGAGGTAGGGATCGCGCCGAGAAATAACGAAGAACGGAAAAATACCAGCTGGATCCTCTTGGATTACGGCGATGTAGTGGTAAACATATTCGATGAAGATTCCCGTAAACTCTATAATTTGGAACGTCTGTGGGCAGACGGTGATATCGTTCGAATAGAAGAATTGATCAAAGAACACGATAATTAAAGATATAAAACATTTGAATTTTATGACCGAGGTGTATATATAAAATGGCATACTCTATTGAGATCGATAGAAAGTGGCAAAAAATTTGGGAAGAAAAAAAGTTATATTCTTTCCGTAAAGAAAATATGGACAAGAAGCTGTATTGTCTAGAAATGTTTTCCTATCCGTCAGGAGCTAACCTCCATGTCGGACACTGGTATAATTTCGGATTGACAGACTCATGGGCTAGAATGAAGAGGTTGCAGGGATATGAGGTTTTCCAACCAATGGGGTTTGATGCCTTCGGATTGCCTGCTGAAAATTATGCAATTAAAACCGGTATCCATCCTAAAGATTCCACGATGAAGAATATTGAAACCATGGAAGGCCAATTGAAAAGAATGGGTGCTATGTTTGATTGGGATTATGAAGTAAATACATGTGAACCGGCTTACTATAAATGGACTCAATGGCTATTTTTAAAATTGTATGAGAAAGGGCTGGCATACAGGAAGAATGCTCCGGTAAACTGGTGTGATTCCTGCATGACTGTTTTGGCAAATGAACAAGTCATTGACGGACATTGTGAACGCTGTGACAGTGAAGTAAAGAGAAGGGATCTGACCCAATGGTTCTTTAAAATCACAGCTTATGCCGATGAATTGCTGGATATGTTACCGTCAATGGATTGGCCTGAGAAAACAAAGAAAATTCAAACCAACTGGATCGGAAGATCCAAAGGTGCAAGAATACGATTTGGTGTTGCAAATTCCGATTTGCATTTTGATGTTTTTACAACTCGTGCCGATACGCTGTGCGGCGTGACCTATGTGGTATTAGCCCCGGAAAGCCCTATGACTGACAAGGTCACGACGGATGAATATCGGGAAGCGGTTGAACAATATCGCAGTTCTTCTTCGAAGATCAGTGAGATCGACAGGTTGTCCACGACAAAGGAAAAAACTGGTGTCTTTACCGGTGCTTATGCTGTGCATCCGTTGACAAAAGAACAGGTACCCATATGGATCGCCGATTATGTGTTAGCCTCCTACGGCACAGGGTGTGTTATGGCGGTGCCGGCACACGACGAAAGAGACTATGAATTTGCAAGCAAGTTTGATTTACCCATTAAGAGAGTTATCAAAGAAAACCAAGGGCTGGATGATTCTTTACCATTTACTGAGGATGGAATACTGACAAATTCCATGAAGTATGACGGATTGGCTTCAGAACAAGCAAGGGAGACTATCGTAAGTGATCTGAAGAAAATGGATGCAGGAGATGGGACGGTCAATTATCGGTTGCGAGACTGGTTGGTATCCAGACAGCGGTATTGGGGTGCACCGATTCCCGTGGTTTATTGCAAGGATTGTGGAACCGTCCCGGTGCCGGAAAAAGATTTGCCGGTGGAGCTTCCCTATAATGTAGAATTTACTCCGGACGGAAAATCGCCGCTATCAAAAAGCGAAGAATTTATGAACGCTCCTTGCCCGAAGTGTGGAAAGCCTGCAAGACGGGATCCGGACACATTAGACACTTTTGTTTGCTCGTCTTGGTACTATTTAAGATATCCGGATAACAAAAATGATCAAGAACCCTTCGACAAGGAGTTGATCAATAAAATGCTGCCGGTGGATCAATATGTCGGCGGTGCGGAACATGCCGCTATGCATTTATTGTATGCACGTTTCATCACCAAAGCATTAAGAGACATGGGATATTTGAATTTCGACGAACCTTTCAAATCCTTGGTACATCAAGGCCAAATTTTAGGACCGGATGGATTTAAAATGAGCAAGTCCAGAGGAAACACCATATCTCCGGATGTATACATTGCAGAAAACGGATCAGATGTGTTCAGATTGTATCTGGCATTCGGATTTGCATACACCGAAGGCGGACCTTGGAGTGACGACGGAATTAAAGCTGTTGTACGGTTTGTCAATCGCATGGAGAAATTGATTGAAAACTTAGCCGGTATGGACGATAAGAATAACAGCCCGGTAAAGGAAGACGCAGAACTGTTGTATGTGCTGCACAATGCCATTAAATCCGTCACAGAAGATGCCGGGCGATTCCAATTCAATACATCCATCGCCAGAATCATGGAGCTTTTAAATGCGATGTATAAGTATGAATCCAATCCTGAAGGAATTCATTACGATTTATATAAGGATACTGCGGAAAAGATGCTTCAATTGGTTTCACCTTTTGCACCTCATTTTGCAGAGGAAATGTGGGAAATACTCGGTCATACCGATTCCATATTCAACAGCCGGTGGCCTGAGTTTGATAAAAACGCTTTGGTGAAGGATCAAGTGGAAATTGCCATTCAAATCAATGGGAAGGTAAGAGGACGGATGATGATTGATTCCTCCTTGAACAAAACCGAGATGGAAAAGACGGCATTGGTGGATGCCGAAGTTATGGCTTTAATCGGAGACAAACAAATCGTAAAGGTTATTGCCGTACCGGGTAAATTGCTTAATATCGTTATAAAGTAATAAACGAAGAAAAGATAAATAAGAATAATAAAAAGAGCGCGATGCGCTCTTTTTACTATAATGCCATTCGTTTCCAGCTTGGATTTTTAGCTTGCTGATAAGGTGGTAAGCCTAATATCTCTCTTGCGGTGTTAACATAAAATCTGTAGTTTTCAATGGACACTCCGTTGGGAATGCGATGATCCAACCCGAATGCCGTACCGCCGTCTCTCATGTCGCTTCCCAGTTTGTATTCGAGTTCCCGCAAGATGTCATTCTTGGATTTTAACAATGCCATTTTGTCTATACCGCCTTTGAAAGCAAATGCACGACCATATTTTTTCTTTGTTTTCACCATATCCATTCCTGCAGCAGGTTCCATGGGATAAATTTCATTAATACCTGATTGCATATATTCACCCAATAACGGTTCAATGTTTCCGTCACTGTCCACTGAAACAATGGAGGTTCCTTTTTCCTTCAGCATGGAGATTACTTTTTTGTAATAAGGATTGATAAATTCTTTCATGATGGAAGGGCCGATCAAAGGTCCGGATTTCCCGGCTAAGTCCTCATGAATCAGAACATGATCCACTGTGACCATGTCGGTGATCGTATCCATAACTTGATATGTGGTATCACATAAGGTATCAATGATATCATGAATCAATTCCGGCTGATCGTAATATGCATAGCATAAAGTCTCTTCTCCCATTAATTGGCGCGGGATATCAAATCCTCCGGGGATGGATCCACAGACTATATAACCTTCTTCGTCCGACATCTTTTTCGCAAGAATTGCCTGATTGGCTTGGATACGGTTCAGATTGAATTCAAACTTAGGTTTTATGCTTAACCAGTCGTCCATGTTTTTAACCGGGTAATCCAAAGGCAGGGGAATGGTGGCTGACTTTTTAAACAATTTTACTTTTCGCCCATATGAATCAGTTGTTATCTTGTATGAATCAGTTTCTTCCAAGATAATCTCTTTCAAGTTGCTCATGATTCCGGTTATACCGCCGCAAAAAATATTATTCACATAATCAAAATCAAATGCAGTCAAGGAAATCTCCTCGCAAGATGCTCCCTGGCTGCGCCATTCTTCCTCTAACCCTACCAAAGGTCCAAATAACTCCACGAACATAGGTCTGCTATTTTCCCTATAAGTCATATATGCCAAATAACTCGTCCGATCCCACAACATATTATTCACCGTCTTTTCATTTAATTAAAACATTTATCAATATGATAACGTAAACATTGTTTTAATTCAATTGACGGTAATGTAGTTCTTGATTTGATTGAACTTATTTTCCTTAATTCCTGAGACATTCATAATGTCCTCGATTTTTTGAAAATTTCCGTTACCTTCCCGGTATGCTACAATGGCAGCCGCCGTGGAAGGGCCGATTCCAGGTAAGGCGGTCAGCTGAGATGCATTTGCTGTGTTGATGTTGATCAGACCACCGGTTTGTGAAGTTTCTGGCGTGCTTGACTGAGATATGACACCGTTTTCATGGATGATTTCAAGCCCCGAAGGAATGGATTGCTCATGAGACTCACTTTTGGATTTAACACGTAAAGTAACGTTCTCATACAGCTTGTATACAAGGTTGATGTTTTTGTTAGCATCTTCGGTGAACCCACCGGCGAAGTCAATAACATCATTGATGATCTGCCCTTTTTCAATTTCATAGATACCGGGATTTTTGACACATCCGGTGACATATACCTGAATGACCTGCATTTTAGCGGTTTCATCAGGTATTGCATCGGATGACCTTGGTGCGGAGGTTTCCTTAGGCAAAGGCTGCTCTATATCCATAGAGATGCCATTGGCTGAAGAGATCAGATATCCGATTATGGAAAAAAACAAAACCACCGCGACTGTCAAAAAGATAACAGTCTTCTTTTTCATTTGTACCTTCTTACCAATTAAATTGATCTTCATCTTTTGTTTGTCCTTCTTAACATAAGCATAACATAGCATTTAGGATCTGGCAACCCTTTTTACATAAAAATAGCAAAAGATTAGGAAAACGACAACAATCGATTGTGCTTGAGTTGTCTTGCACATGGGAATATACTATTCATAGCAAGTATCACCCAAACAATTAGGCGAAAATATTTCATTTTATCCGAAGATTATTTAATTAATTGTGTCTATATAGTGTAACGTTACAAAACATGGAACGAGTAAGTGAGGAAGGAGGACAGATTTGTGTATGATGACAACGTAGACAAGATAACTGTGATATTAGTTCTATCAGGCAACAGCGAAGCATACGGTGATATTGTTCATAGATACAAAAGTGTTGTATTCAATGTAATCTATACCATAATTAAAAATTGTCATACAGCAGAAGATCTGACGCAAGAGACTTTTATCGACGGTTATATCAAACTTAGAACATTAGAAGAACCGTGTAAAATCGGAGCTTGGCTTGTGAGAATAGCAAAAAATAAGTGCTATAACCATCTTATGCGATCATCAGAAAAATTCGAGAGCGAATTACACGACTACATTCAGGACTCAAGAGTGTCTACACCTGAGAACTTTCTGATCGAACAACAAGAACAGCATGTGCTTAGACAAACGGTTGAACGATTGCCGGAATTACATAAAACTGTAATCAAACTGTATTATTTCAGCAACTTCTCGCAACATGAAATTGCAGAACGATTAAAAATTCCAGTAGGAACTGTAGGCCGCCGTTTATATGATGCTAGACTAAAATTAAAAAAGGAGTATAAGAATATGGATAAGAATGATATAACCTTCGTTAATAAAGACTTTGAAAAACAAGTAGCAGAAAAGGTAAAAGCCATTCAGGAATATTACAGCCTTCATAATGATTCTTTCGATGGTTTTGAAAATGAATTTTTGAAAACTATTGAACTCATCGACCAACTTCCCGAATCAATAAAAAAACATGCAGCTTATGCCGATGTGTATTTGGTCGCATCATGGCAGGATAAAAACCATCAGGAAAGAGCATGGCAGGAGGCGGAATTGGGTGATAATGCACAAGTTATGGCGAGTACTTTGATTTATAAGTATCTCAATGGAAGTAAGGATGTATTTGTTTCTGAAGTTGACAAAATTATTCCCAAATTAAAGAAGATGCATCAAAATACTGATAATAAAAATGCAATCGGAGAATTGCTTTTTTGGCGCGGTTCAAGAATATATATTCAAGGGCGAGATCAGGCAGACAAGGACAAATTAAACGAAGCAAAAGCAAATTTTATTGAAGCGGAAAAGAATTTAAAAAAGATAAGTTCTTATTATCCAAACACAATAGCCGGAATAAAAGCCGTAAATATTGAAATGAATGACAAACATGTTACGGTAACATCCGGTGTCACCGGCGAAGGGTATCGTTATGAAAATGGCAAGCTCATTTTTGTAGAACAATCTGGTTTCAGTCAATCCAGTTCTAATGTAAACAAATATAAAAGCCTATTTTACTATGTTTCATGTTACTTTGATCGCACCTTCTTTGATGAAAACCTAGAGATTGGCGGTAAAATAATTGAAACAAAAGGCGAACTAACAAAAAGCATCGGATCAACTCATACACTAATATCTAGAAATGAAAAAATCACTGTTTTAGCCGGTACATTTTTCGATTGTATGCACATAAAATTGCATGGAATGTATTATGGTATTACTTATAATGCGGATGTATATTATGCGAAACGGGTAGGGCTTGTAAAAGCAGAGTTCACCGAAGGTGATAAAGTCGAGAATTATGAATTAAGCGAGTACAAAATCAATGGTGGAAACAGCGGAAGTGAATACTTTCCATTTGCGGTCGGCAACATATGGAAATATGTAAACACAAACTTACTGTCGATCTATTGGCAGACTGTTGAATATGAGCTTATAAACATCCATCCCGACAGTAACAGTGTATACGCCAATCTCTCCGCTATCAAATATGTACGCTTAAAACAAATCAATCAATACGATGAAAGCTGCGATTCTGACACATACATAATGCTTGCCGATATGCTAGTTACCGACGCACCAAACATAGAACGCTTTGACGATGCAATTAAGTATCTGAAATTTGCATTACGCAAAAACAGTTCGGCGAGAGCGAGTATCTTTTCGGTAGAAGCGCTAGATTTTATGGAAAGGTGCAAGGAATATAAGAGTAAGAATTATCGCTTCTTACCAACGCGAATACTAAGCAGTACCATTAATAAAAATAAAGGTGAAACCGTATATTCCGAATGGGGAAAATATGATGTAGCTCCCCATAGAATGGGCTCAAGGCGTGAAGAGAATAAAATTTTCGGCATGAAACCGTTCAGATTTTTACAACGGTTAGCCGGTACATTGTATAGCAAAAAATGGGTTGCCGGATATTCTGAGGAAATAAGACACAGTGATGGTGATATTCTCATCAAAGCCGACAACTGTGGATCAGTCACGGTCAAAGCCGGTACATTCGAGAATTGTTTAAAAGTCACATTCAATTTATCTTTACCGGATGGCAAGAGCTATTTTGGTGATGGCTTTAAAAACGTACACTATGGAACAAAGGTCTACTACTATGCTCCGAATGTAGGAATCATCAAGCATGATTGTGTCTGGGGTGAATCACTTTCGTCTGTGTGTGAACTTACAGAATACAAATCAATTGCAACCGACGGTGAATATATGCCGATCTATATTGGAAACCGTTGGGTTTATAATGAAATGACTCTCGAATCGGGGTACAAAGCACGAATTCAATACCATATCGTTTCGGGAATGGAAAATGAATTTTATGTAATATATGGACAGGAGTTTATATATCTCGGAACAGAAGAAGAATACGAGGAATTTAAAAAGTCGCTAAAAAAATAACAATCATGAATCAAGCCTCGCTTACACGGCGGGGCTTGATTTGTAGTATAGCTTTCGGGACGTACTAGTCCGGCGCAATGACAGAGGAATCTGCAACAATCTTGACTCATTCAATCTTTCCAGTTCGTTGACGGTAATGGTGTCTGCCCTTTCCCCGCGATATAAGCATTGCCTGAATGAATTTGCTCATGACTTTATATTATCATTGATATGACTGATAGTGGAATAAACAAATGAATTGAAAGGGTCTTAATGATGAATAAAATTTTGTTTTATAGTATGGCAGGGGAGAAAATGTGTTTTCAACATATCTTATTTTATTTAACGTATTGGATTTGGTTGCTGACAGCTAAGGCGAAAAATGCAGGTTTGATAGCAGGAGTTTGCTTTGCTTGCTCTAAGGTTTTAGGAGTTTATGAGCAAAATCTAAATTCCGGATTGTCTATGTTAACGTTATGAGTGGTCATGCAGGAATAAAAAGTTATATACAGGGCGGTTATCGTGTGATCAGTATGTAGCTTTATATTTTGAAGTTTGAAGTTATATAGATAAGGCCGGTCATGGGGATAACAGAACCGGCCATTCTTACAATACTTGATGTTGATCTGTTATAGATTATAGATCCAACAGACGGTACGCGTTTTTGAAAGCGATCTTTTTAAATGTATCTTCGCTGATTAATTTATTATCCTTTAATCCAATTAAAAAATCACCGGTGGTAAATTCTTGTCCATAGTAGCATATGTCAGTTCCAAACATAGTACGGTCACAGAATTCGTTTAAGAGGGACACAGCGTAATCTTTATCTCGGATGAGGGCATTTCCTCCGCTACCGGCGGAAAGGTCAAGCCAAAGATTTGGATACGAACGCATTAACTTTGCTACACGCCCCTCTTTTATTACCGGATATTTCGGATAGGTGTGTCGATCCATGGGATCTCGCAGTTCGGATATTTCCGCCCAGAAAGCAGGACCATGTCCTATGAAAATCAAATTTGGAAATTTGGCCAGACATTTTTCCAACATGGGCATTCCCGGATCATCATAAATTCCGTATCCGGTGTCCGTAGAAGCGTTCATATCAAACAATAGGGGAAAACCTACCGCTTGGGTATGCTTCAACAGGTTTTGCATATACGGATTATCCCAGGACATGTTCGGAAGCACTTCACCGATGCCTTTACACCCGAGCTTTTTATAGTGTTCAAGTAACAAGCCTAAAGGGGCATCTGTAGTGTTGGTCAGCGCTCTTGGATCCACATTACAAAAAGGAATGAATCGTCCGTTGGATTCATTTGCAATATCGATAATTTCCCCTACTGATTGAGGAACATATACCTCCGGAGAAACAAGTGGTAATAATACAGCCCTGTCAATACCCAGCTTGTCATGGGTTTCTACCAATTCGTCCGGTGAGATGAACAAAGTGACACCTTCTGCAGCCGGATATTGATATTTGTAGACATGTGCGTGAATATCAAAAAACATTGGTTTTATCCTCCATCTATGAATGATATAATCATTATATCAGAAGAAGAATGATTTTGAGGAACCTTTTTACAATTATTTAGGAACGTGGAGGAGACAGTTATGTACGACCTTGATTTGGAACGTTTTTGGGTCGATGACGAATTGGCGCACAAGGAGAATTGTTTCTATAAAGATGCACCTCAAGTGGCATTGGGTATTCGTATGAGTGACGAATGTGTTTTCTCCGAGTTAGGTGTACCGGGCGACCCTTGGGGAGTGACGGACCCTGAACTTAGAGTCAAGTATAATAGGATGTATAATGACAAGGCGGAAAAGGTCGTAGGACGAAGACTATTAAGTGAAAGATTATATAATCCGGATGCATCTTTTCCTTATATCAAGAGAATCGGGGAAATATTCGGAGGGATCTATCAACGAAGGGAAAATACAAGTGAATGGCTGTATAGCGATCTCAAGACATATGATGAATTGGAAAAAAGGTTGGATTGGATCGACCGAGTAGATTTGGCGGAATATGTTTTATCCGTCAATTGGGATTACGAGAAGAAAAGGATTTATGAAAAATATGGTATTCTACCCCATTGTTTTACGGCAATCAGAGGTCCGGTGACATTAGCTTGCTCTATTATAGGTGAGGAAAAACTCATTTTTATGTACTATGATGCACCGGAGTTGTTCAGGAGGTTTTCTGACACGATCGGAGATGTGATCATCCGTATGATTGATCTGATGAATCATGAAAGGGGAGAAAGAGCTCCGAAAACAAAGAGCTTTTCCTTCAGTGACGATAATTGTGCGTTGTTAACCCCCGAAATGTATGAAGCGTTTGGCTTTCCCGTCCTAAAAAGAGTGTTTGATTATGTAGCTCCCGGAGAATCAGGAAATCGTTATCAACATTCCGATTCAGCCATGGAACACCTTTTACCTGTACTTGCGCGATTGAATCTGACCGGATGCAACTTTGGTCCTACCGTAACGGTGGATAAAATACGGAAGTACATGCCCGACACAAGAATAGACGGATGCTTGGCACCATTTACATTCATGCGAAACAATCAAGAAGACATCATTGCTGAAGTTAAAAGAGACTGTGAAATGATCAAGGCATCCGGTACCAAGGGATTGAATCTGACCACTGCAGGCTCCATAAATGACGGTAGTTCCTTGGAAAGTATGCGTCTTGTGATGCAGATCATTCAAAACGTAGGGAGA
The DNA here is from genome assembly GCA_937894465.1 of uncultured Clostridia bacterium. Taxonomy (GTDB): domain Bacteria; phylum Bacillota; class Clostridia; order JAAYHZ01; family JAAYHZ01; genus JAAYHZ01. Next base: position 23,523 of record CALCRE010000101.1, on the reverse strand, counting down.
TATTAATACTATACGGAATACTTCGCGGAAATGCAGAAATTTGAGCAATTTTATTATCGTATATAATACTTTCAAGGATTACGTATGTTATATAAAAAAGAGTGGAATTTAAGTGGACGATGATGAGTGGGCGAAAATACTCCTTCTCATTCTTTTACTTATAGGTGCAGCGTATTGTGCTTCAGCCGAAATAGCATTTTTATCAATTAGTATAATAAGAGTGAAAAACCTTGCTGATGAAAGTGACAAACGAGCAAATAAAGCCTTATATGTAACTGAGAACTTTGATAAAGCCATAACAACGCTTTTAATAGGCAATAATATCACCCATATTGGATTTTCATCTTTAGTAACCTTAATTGTAACCCACATATGGGGGACACCATATGTGAAATATGGGACTGTCATTTCTACCTTCATAGTATTTCTATTCAGTGAAATGTTACCTAAAAGCTATGCGAAATCCAACTTGGATTATGCATTAAAAGTATTAAGTTTCCTTTCTGTGTTTATTATAATATTTTCTATCGCAAAATACTAAAGGTGTTGGAACGCTCTGAGTAGTATTGGTTCGAAAGCTATTTTTCTGTATCACCTTTTTTACGTTTTTGCCTTGCTTTCTCCAAAATTGTGCCGATATTTTCACCTTTCAATTCACCCGGATATGCTTGGTTGAATTGAAGCAACATCTCTTCCGACTTTTTTTCACTCTCCCTCAACTCACGATAAACCCGTTCATAATCGCCATTCTCAAAAGCATCATCCAAAAACTTCTTTGAAACGTCAGGGATACAATCAATACCGCCATATAATTTCATAACTGCGTTATGAATCACTTCCCGTGAAATTGGGTTACCTGAACGCTTGTGTTCTAACAAAATTCCGACAATATCCGACAGGTCAAATTTGTACTCTCTGCCGGACATCAGCTTCATAGCAATTAAGTATTCGGCTGATACAATACGAACCGTGAGGACGTTGGAAAATGTCTTGTAATAGACTGATACCTCCACAAGCTTGTCAGAATAGGACTTTGTATTCGTAAAGTCTGTATTCAACCAGCCGTTTGGCAAACCTAGTTTATCACCCACACGGTTGATGGCTTCCTTCATGGCGGTAGAAGCAAAGATTATCGCGTCAATATCATAAGTTGATTCTCTGAAACCATAATTTGCAAGAATTGCAGCACCGCCAATCAATATAATTTCGGCAGGGACTTTTGCTCTATTCAACTTTTGGTACTCTTTCCCGAGTTCTTTCAAATAAAAGTCCAGGTTTTCCTTAGTAAAGGATGTATCAGTTGACATTACGCACCTCGTTCTCTACGATATTAAAACGCCTAAACTCAGGAATTGCAGCTTCGAAACTGTCTGCTTTCGGGCGGTCACTATTGGACAAAACACTCATGGTGATGATGCCTGCAGGATAAATTGGGTTTTGAAGCCTGGTGGTGCGAATATCGTTATACTCGTCGCAAAGGGGCAAATCGTTCTCTCGACTCAAATAATCCACCATCGCCAGCAGATACAGGCATTCGGGATACCACCGTTTTTGATATAGCTTTCGTATTTTATCTGACTTTAGTGTGTTAATGATAAAATCTATGTCGCCCATATCTTTTACGAGGTGGCAGATATTGCTCTTGTAGATCTCAAAGCTCTGTCGGTATTCCATGCTCTCCTCAAGTAAATCCTCCACTGTCACATCAAGTGCCTTTGCAAGCTTATACAGTGTTTCACCTGTGCAGTTCTTGATTTTTGTCTTACCTGTAGTTATTTCGCTAATCGTTGTAAAAGACACTCCACTAATTTTGGAGAGTTTGTATTTTGTCATATTTTTTTGTTCTAAAAGGTTATTCAAGTTCATCGACAACACCTCCATACAGATATTATAACGGATATTCGTTATAATATAAAGATTATTGGGAAATAGAACCACCTTCTATGCATATTAACCTTATGCGAATCATAGGTTTGAACCTCTGTATGAATGATGAAGAAGAATTCGGTAGCATACAACCATCGGTAGGTGGATGATCTATATGCATAGTTGGGTACCAATTACTTACGCTCTATATCGTATTTATACATTTTTTCACCGTCTTCATCCTCGTGTGAAAAAGCAAAACCTGCTTTTTCAAAGCATCGAATACTTGCTTTGTTTAGGGGAGATATTACTGCAACGATCGAATCTATTGGATACTTAATTAATGTTTTGGTACAGATTTCTTTTAAAACTTTTGTACCGATGCCCTGACCTTGTAAATCCGGTGCAATTATAAGACTTATATAGGCCTCCTTTGCTTCGATTTGAATAGAGACTTCCCCGACAAGCTTGTGATCTTTAAATGCCGAGAGGATTAGATAATTTGGATTATCCCTAAAAATATTATAATAATTCTCCCAATCATCAATATGAATCCATCTTGCTACGGATTTATCACTCTGCCATTTCTCAAATACTCGTATTTCATTTAAAGTTGATTCTCTTATTTCAATCATGTTTAACTCCATATGATATTGTTGTGTATTCCCACTTATCCGGACATATATCATGACCTGTAGCCCGCTCTAATGTTATATCCTTTACCTTAACAGTATTAAACAGACCTAGGTTTTTTAATTCACAATATAAATGTATTTCAAGTAGGCCTCCTTTGCCTCGATTTGAATAGAGACTTCCCCGACAAGCTCGTGATCTATAAATGCCGAGAGGATTAAATAATTTGGATCATCCCTAATAATATCATGTTTAACTCCCTGTGCTGTTATTATAAAGCTCATCCGGACATATATCATGACCTGTAGCCCACTCTAATGTTATATCCTTCACCTTAACAGTATTAAAAAGACCTATATTTTTTAACACGTAATAAAAAGGTGTTTCAAGTAGTGCAGACATATCATATATCTTTGTTTCACCGTTTTCAAAAAACACCTTAAGACGATAGTTTTCTAAGGGTTTAACTTCTTTAGGTCTTTGTACCATATAAATCACTCCAGTCCTTTTATTTTAAAATATTCTCCAGTCTCTTGAATAGTCTTCCGAAGTGCTTCGAGCTCCTCTTGATGAATAATGGCCCAAGCTGTTACGAGCTTCTGTTGCTTTTTTGGAATATCACCTGAAATCAGGTCGCCTTCCAGTGTAAAAGTGCCTGAGTAATCGCCGTACACTGCATGAAAATGTGGTAAATGATTTTGTCTTAATCATTAAAGAACATTCTTATCAAATCCCGTAAAACTGTGAGATTAAAGGCATTGTATCCCCCTCTATTTTTTTGGATGGTCACATTTTACCATAAAAAAGACAATAAATCCATCGCAAGCCTACAACGGCTGGATTTATCCTAAATTAGAACAGTTTAAAATATGTAAAGCGAATCGACGATATCTTCCTAGTCCCATAACAGCGGGTCGGTTGAAGGTTAAGGATCATTTGCCACTTCTAATGTTGCTTGATGGTGATCTTTGCTTTGTTACCACCTGCAATAATTCTTGCTATACCACCTATTGGGAAAGTAAAGAATGGAAACACATGCCCAAAGTCAGCATTATATATTATAGGAATGTCTTTTAGTTGCTTTTTGCTTTTCACAATTTGCTTTACTGTTTCCACAGTCAATTTGCAATCTTGGGCAAATCGTCCGAAAACAATACCTGATATCCTGCTTTGCTTCACCTGCAATAATGATTGTAAATTGCGTTCGAATTCCCGTGTAAAATATTCTCCCATAATATTATCGTCTTCAAGAAAAAGGATTACATCATTCAGATCCGGCATAAATTCAGTACCTTGTAATAAGTTAAGCGTGCAAAGGTTACCTCCGATTATCCTGCCTTCGCAGTGACCTTCTTGAATAACTGTATAATTACCTGCTTCAATCGATGGAACAATCTCGTACTCATTATAGCCCATGACGCATTTTTCAAAGTATTCATTCGTATAATCTCTGTTATGTAGATACCCAAAAGTGCAAAAATGGGGACCATGATATGTAACAAGTCCGGTCTTTGCATGTATGGCGTTCAATAATGCTGTGATATCTGAATATCCACAGATCAACTTGGGATTATCTTTGATTATGGAATAGTCAATGTATTCCAGAACTTGATTGACATTAAAGCCGCCGATAGAAGTTAAAATAGCCTTTACGTTTCGGTCCAAAAATGCGTTATGTAAGTCTTTAACCCTTGATTGTACACTTGCAGAATCTGCATACTCTACTTCTTTGTTGTGGTTAGAAAATGTGATGAAATAACCTTTGCTTTGTAAGTATTCCAAAGCGCTACAAAAAACATTTTCCCTTATAACACCTGTACTTCTAGACGGTGCAATGATCCTTATTTCATTGCCTTTTTGCAGTCTTTTTGCGTACATGTAGTTTTTTACCCTTTCTCTCGGTTTTCCTTTATTTTTTCAATGGACTTGTGGTCAGGGGTGACATGCATTGTTTTGTAATCGGTGTATATGACCATACCGGGCTTTGCACCTCTTGGCTTGTTTACATACTTCACCCTTGTATAATCCACCGGTACATTGCCGGATTGTTTGGCTTTGCTGTGGTAAGCCGCCAGCATTGCCGCTTCATATATAGTGGACTCCGGTATTTCTCCATAATCTTTTTTTATAATAACATGAGAGCCGGGGATCTTTTGGGTATGAAGCCAAATGTCATTAGACTGTGCGGTTTTTAAAGTTAATTGATCATTCTGCGTGTTGTTTTTACCGACATAAATCCTCAACCCGTCGGAGGAATAATAACGATGAGGTTTGGATTCTCCTTGATTCTTTAATTTCTTTTTGGACTTTGTTTCCTTGATATACCCGTTATCTATTAACTCTAATTGGATTTCATTAATGATCATATCATCAGTACTGTCGTCCAACAGCTGATCCACGCTTTGCAGATACTCAAGTTCAGCTGATGTTTCTTCAACCTGCCTAATGGAGTATTCATACTTGGATTTGGCCTTTTGATACTTTTTATAATAACTTTGAGCATTTTGCTGAGGGGATTTGTTTTCATCCATAGGGATTTCCACGTAACGCTCATCTTCTGCGTAGTAATCCTGAACCAGGGCAACTTTTGTTCCTGTTTTCAAGGTATAAATATTTGCAGTGAGCAGTTCACCATACAGTCGCAATGTTTCCCTGTCCGCAGTTTCCCTGATTTGTTCTTCATATAAAGACAGCTTTTTTTCACAACGCGTTAAGTTGTTATGAAGAATCTTTTTTAAATGACTCTTTCTTTGCTCCAAACGATTGGAGTTGTCCTTGCTGAGAAAATATTCATCCAGCATTGCATTGGCCGAACCGAATTCTCTTACCGTTGCCATTTGAGTCAGTAAAAAACAATGAAAATCCACAGGAGCGGGGATCTCTCCGGGTGTGTATGCGATACAATAGGTATATTGCGTTGTTTCGATGATTTTTCGTATGGTATCAATTTGCAGAATTAAATTGGACTTTTCAAGAGGCATCAAAGATGAAAAGGGCTTTTTAGGGTCAATACCTGCTCTAAAGCAAACTTCCTTGCATAAGATGGGACTAAATCCTTTCAAATGCTCCAAAATGGTTTTTTCGCATGTTAAATCGGATTCTAGCATCTGAAACACTTCAGGATGGAATTGATTAATGGTAATCTTGTCTTGGGGAGGAGGCATTTGATAAGGGCGTGCAGGCATGATCTCCCTCACTCTGTTCACTTCTTCATCCACATGCTTGATGGCGTCTAAAATGATATCGTCTTTATTGACTAATATGATGTTACTACGTTTACCCATGATTTCTACAATGAGTTTTTTTACAGTGGAGTCTCCCATTTCGTCAATGGTACTGATGTGAAGGACGATAATACGCTCATAATCATCGCAACTTACCGACAGAATTCTGCCGCCTAAAAGATGCTTTCTTAAAAACATGCAAAACATCGGTGCATTCTCGGGATTTTTCTTATTATGATCCGTAATGTGGATTCTCGGATAAGCCGAGTTGGCACTGATCACCAGTCGTACCCTTTCTTTTTGCGTGCGAATTTGCATATTGATTTCATCCTTCTCCGGCTGATAAATGCGTTCAATCCCGGCTCCGGTTAATCGTTGATCCAATTCGCTTGCAATACAATTTGTAAATATCCCGTCAAAGGGCATAGTGGTTCTCCTTCTTTGTTCATGTTGAAAACAGGTATATTATATCATAATTCCGGATGAGACATTCTTTTATGATATAATTAAGAAAATCTTTTGTTTTCGCGACGGAGGAATCATGCTCATTGTACTGATACCAATAGTTTTGCTCATTGTTGTACCGATGATTTTTTGGTATTCGGTGAAAGCAATCAATCAATATATATTTGATCATGTGGAATATACCTGTCGGTTTGTGGTGAACAAAGCCCATGAGGGGGATACCATTTATCTGATCGAGGAAGTCCACAACAATTGTTTTTTACCTGCGAAACGTTTGATGACGTCCATTCATGCATCACGTTGGTTGGAGTTTGCTACCACGCAACCCAATCTGGTGGGATTAACCCGTGTGGTAACCAGTGAATTTTCTTTAAAAGCATATGAAAGAATAAAGAGGACATGGCATTTACGTTGTGCAAAAAGAGGTGTTTATGAGATACAAAATAATACATTGACATTGGCTAGTGTTTTTCAATTGTCGGTGCAATCCGCCGCCATTCCGGTAAACACCAAACTAACGGTTTTCCCGGAGATTGTTGATATGCGATACATGATATTTTCAGGAAATGATTTTTTTGGAGACACAGTCATCAGGAGATGGATTTTAGACGATCCCTTTATTACTGCTGGAGCCAGGGAATATTTTCCCGGGGATCCCATGAACCGAATCCATTGGTCGGCAACAGCAAAGCATAACAACATTATGGTTCGGAAAAATGATTACACCGCCAAACTGGACCTGTTTGTCATATTAAACATTCAGTCGGTGGACAACGAATATGAGGATGTAATTAACAAAGATCTCATTGAGTATGGTATTAAAGTGGCTGCCACGGTCTTTGATCTTGCATTGAAAAACGGTGCCAAGATACAATTTGCCTGCAATGCAGGTACCCAGGGGGAGAGCACCAAAACCGTGTTGACCCCAAGCGGTTCATCAAGTCAACATGTCCAGCATTTGTTGAATGTGCTCTCCGGAATGGTGCTGAAGAATATAAGATATTTCGAAGAGTTTTTTAGAAATGTAACTGTTGACAAGAAGGACGCGGAAATCATTTTACTCACCTGCTATATCAACCGTGAAATGAGCGATATTATACGGGACTTGATCAGGGCAAGAAACAATGTGAAAATACTTTTATTGGACCGATATGCAAAAGCCATTGCAATGCCTGAAGGAGCGGATTTATATTATGTTTAAGGAACATTTGAAAAAATATCGATTTGTTTTTTTTCGATCATTATTGGCCTTTTACCCGTTTATTTTGATGGTGGATGCTTTAATCGCCGAGCGAAATGCATGGTATATGGAATTATGGTGTTATTTGTTCTGTGCTTTTATTGCATTTGCTGCCGGAATTGGTTATGAAGGATATTACTTCAACAGGCTACGTCAAAAAGAATATCCTACTCGTAAAAGATTCCGACAGGTGGCTGCAATCGCTGCCGTTATCATGATTGTTCTGCTGTATGGTTTATTAACACCTGTAGATGAAGTTGCTCGGAGAGTATATACGCTATCTCGGGGATTAGTGGTTTATCCTGTCATGGAAGCTGCTTTTTTTGCACGAGAAGTTGAAAAAAACAAGATCAAAGACATCCTGTATATGGTGCCGTCATTTATAGTTACGTTTTTATTATATTTTGTTTTCCCCCAAGCACGACGAATATATGGAAATATTGCCATGCTTACGTTGGTGGTACACGGGATTTTCTTTGCGACTTATTACACGGACTTATCTGCAAGGATCAAACAGACATATGGAAGATTAAAGACAAGAGGCTCCATTGGACGCTTTCTAAAAGCTTGGTCTGCATTTGTTAGCAAAGCGCGAACCCTTGCAGGTGATTTACTCATGCAGATGAGGGAAAGATGGAAAGACCTCACCTACAATTTCTTTCTTGTGAAAGGCTTTAAAAAGCTGATCACCGGTATTTTCCGATTCTTCCGAAGGGATAAGGAAACAAAAACGGAGCGACACAGCGACTATATAGATGAAATCGACACATGGTTCGTAGATGAAGATAATGCGGATCGAGTTCGGTACACTGTCAGGGGATTGTACAAGATCAAGGATCCGGTTCGAAAGGTTCGATATGCTTTCGGATTGGTTATGTCCGATTTGAAAGAGAAAAAGGTGGGAATCCGATATTTTGACACTGTGACCGTCATCGGAGAAAAGTCCAAAGTGATTAAGGACTTGGATCAATATATGAATCCGCTGTGTGAAATGTATGAGCATGTGCGGTACGGAGACCGCTGTGATGAACAAAGATCGGAGGGTGCGGCCATTTTAGCGGTATCAGCGGATACAACCATAAAAGAGAGCTATTGGCAACCGAAAGTATATGCCAATTCGGATTTTGAATTCGAAGGGAGTGATCAAAATTGATTTGCACGGTAGGTTTTATTACCATCCATATTCCATATGCTCAATCTTTGAAAGAGAAAAGACGGGTGGTCAAATCCGTTATAGCAAGAACCATAGGAAAATTTTCGGTTTCATGCATTGAAGCCGATTATTGCGATCTTTGGCAAAAGGCCATGATTGGAATCGGATATGTCTCTTCGGATCAAGGGCAGGCTGATAAAATAGAAAACAGAATACGTGCTTTTTATGAGGAGTTCGGAGAGTTTGAAATATTGGACATGAGTTTTGAAAAATTTACGGTATAGGGATTATTGTTAAAGGGGAGTGTATGAAATGGCTTCTTTTTCATCTGTTGTAAAAAGTGAATTATCGAATATAGAACCGGGGAGGTCTTGCTGTGTGCTGGCTGAGGTAGCAGGATCTGTTTGCACCAATGCGCGGGCTCAACCTGACGGATCCATGATCTTTGTGACTGAAAATTCCGCTGTGGCGCGAAGATTGTTCAAGTTGTTGAAGGAGCTATATACTGAAATTATACAAGTGAGCTATATGAGCAGCTTTAAATTCAAAAAGCACACCAATTATACGCTGACCGTCCCGGTGGAAGCGGTTTCGGTATTAAAAAACGATATGAAACAGTTGACGATCAATCAAGATCAACTTTGCTGTGCCAGAGCATATCTAAGAGGTGTGTTTTCAGCGGTGGGTTCTGTGAGCGATCCGCAAAAATCATATCATCTGGAACTGGCTGTTCGTAATATAGAGGTCATAGAACCCATCATACAATGCTTCAATTTGTTTGCTCTGAATCCCCATGTGATCCAAAGGAAAAACAACCATGTCATCTATATCAAGGAAGCCGACCAGATTGTGGACTTTTTGAACATCGTGCAAGCGCACAAAGCACTTTTGAAATATGAAGATGTTCGGGTATTAAAAAGTGTTCGTAATGACGTGAATCGTTTGGTTAATTGTGAAACAGCTAATTTGGACAAAACAGTGGATGCCGCAGTAAGGCAAATAGAATATATCAAACAGTTGCAACAAAATGGTGTTCTATATACATTACCCGAGCCGTTACAACAAATTGCCCGGCTAAGATTGGAAAACCCTGATGCTTCCTTGAAAGAACTCGGAGAGATGGCAAATCCTCCTGTAGGAAAATCCGGAGTGAACCATCGTTTGAAAAAGCTTGAGCAGATTGCAGAATCATCGGGAAATAATGAAAACCAAGCGGCAATAAAGGATTGACAGAAGTCTCCATGGAATATAAACATTCGTGAATAAAACAATTATGGATTCGATTGGAGGGTTCATGACTTGAGCAATTATATTAGACGCTTCGGGGATCATTTGATTATCAGATTTCCAAAAGAAGCCGATCATCACCATTTGTTATCCTTAAGTGATAAGATACGGATGGAGTTCATTAAAAAGGGTGTTAAAAACATCATCTTTGATTTTAGTGATGTGGCTTTTATGGACAGTTCGGCTGTAGGGTTGGTTATATCCAAAAGTAAAACAGTGGAGTCCTTAGGCGGTAAAGCAGGCTTATGCTGTGCAAAAGGACATGTTTTGAAGGTTTTAAATGCATGTGCTGCAACCGGCGTTAGCCAAATGTTTGTTAATGTCGAAGATGCTATGAATAGTTTCGATAAGAAACAAAATGCTTGAATTAGATATACGAAGGGAGTGTCATCATGGAATTTTTTAACGAAATGACCGTTTCTTTTAAATCGTTATCCATAAACGAATCTTTTGCGCGGGTTACCGTTGCCTCTTTTGTTGCCTCTTTGGATCCTATTTTGGAGGATCTGGCTGATATCAAAACCGCTGTATCCGAAGCGGTGACCAATTCCATCATACACGGGTACGAAGGGAAAGAAGGTGTGATTACCATACACTGTACCATCACCGGTAAAAAGGTGACCATACAGATTACGGACAACGGTGTTGGAATTGAAGATATCGAGCAAGCCAAGCAACCTTTGTATACCACTAAACCGGAAATGGACCGATCGGGAATGGGTTTTACCGTCATGGAAACATTCATGGATGAAATGGATGTTGTCTCTTGTCCCGGTAAAGGAACCACGGTTACACTGGTTAAAACTATTGCATAAACAGGCGTTTCTTTTATACACCATTTGCATCAACGTAAAAAAATAGGTAATTTTACGATTCGGATGTATATTTTACCTACTGTATGGGAAAAATAAGAAATAGTAGCAAATAGTGTTTAGAGAGGTATACATATGAATCAATCAGATGTTTGTCAATCCCAAAAGGATCAAAAAAATATAACACTCATTGTGCAAGCGCAAAAAGGGGACGATTCGGCAAAAGATACTTTGTTTGAATTAAATACAGGCTTGATTTGGAGTGTGGTCAGAAAGTTTGTCAACAGGGGGTATGAACTCGAAGACCTTTTTCAGATTGGTTGTATCGGATTTTTAAAGGCGGTGGAGAAATTTGACACAAGCTACAACGTTTGTTTTTCTACTTATGCGGTGCCTATGATCATGGGTGAAATCAGAAGATTTCTAAGAGATGACGGTATTATCCGGGTCAGTCGTTCTGTGAAGGAAGCCTATTCGAAAATCAGGGCGGCACGAGAAATATTATTGAAGCAAAATGGTGAGGAACCGACCATCAGTGAAATCGCAAAGTTTACCGGATTAAAGGATGAAGAAATTGTCGTCGCCATGGAAGCCAACGCCTTTCCGGAATCCTTGTATACTGATAACTCTGATAATGACAAATCTTCAGGACAATTGATCGACAAGCTGAGCAATGATGAGGATGAAGAGGAAGAAAAGATTATAAACAACATCGTCCTCAAGGATGTCTTAAAAACATTAAGCAACAGAGATAAAAAAATCATTGATTTACGTTATTTTGAACATAAAACTCAAGTGGAAGCCGCACAAATTTTAGGAATATCACAAGTACAAATCTCACGATTAGAAAAGAAGATACTCGGAGATTTAAAAGGAAGAATAAGCTAATATCATTAAACTTCCCATATTAGAACGGATTCACGACACAAGGTTGACGGAATCCGTTTTTTGTTGCTATAAAAGTGAATATTTTTGTTTGATTCCATTCATAATAAATAAAGGTATACAAAATATCATAATATAAATTTTTGTTGATCCAAGAATTGAGGTGGAAGATATAACCGATTATTTATATAAGTTAAAGATTGGACTTTTGATTTTGTTGATTATTTTAATATTAACGTGCATCAGCTTATTACTTTTGTCTAATAACAAAAGCAAGCATTACGAAAATGGTGTCTATGTATATCAAACAGAGGTAGATTATGCAAAAGCTATATAACTCAAAAGAATATCAAAAATATGTGGATAAAAAATCTCCGAATTCCAAGTTGGGTTTGAATATGCTCAAGGCTTTCCTAACCGGTGGTACGATTTGTGTAATCGGTCAACTGTTGACCAATTACTTTAATTCGAGGGATCTTGATCAAATTGATGCGGCGACTTTAACATCCATGTGCCTGATTTTGTTCAGTGTTATTCTGACGGCCTTGGATCTTTATTTTTATATCGGTAAGTTCGGAGGAGCGGGGGCGAGCATACCCATCACCGGTTTTGCAAACTCCATCGTTTCTCCGGCTATGGAATTTAAAACAGAGGGATATGTGATGGGTGTGGGTGCGAAAATGTTTTTAATAGCAGGCCCGGTATTGGTATACGGTATATCGTCTTCTGTCCTTTTAGGTCTCATCTATTATATTGTAAAGTAGGTATAATCAATGAATACACGTATGGGAAAACAAACGGTTCTATTTGGGAAAATGCCGTATATGGCGGCAGCAGCGGCAATTGTAGGCCCTTATGAGGGAGATGGTCCTTTAGGAAACAGTTTTGATAAAATTATCCCCAACGACGATAACGGTGAAAAAAGTTGGGAAAAGGCAGAGACCAAATTAATGAAAGATACTTATCAGTTGCTTCTCCAAAAGGGGAGTACCACTGAAAATGATATCGATTATGTTATTGCCGGGGATTTGTTGAATCAAAACATCGCATCCAGTTATGCTTTCCGGGGTTGTGAAATGTCTTACTTGGGAATATATGGTGCTTGTTCCACATTCGGAGAATCCATAGGAATCGCATCCATGATTATGGCAGGAGACTTTGCCAAACAGATTATTTGTATCGCATCCAGTCACTTTTGTTCGGCTGAAAGACAATACCGATACCCCTTGGAATTTGCCGCCCAAAGAACTCCTACAGCACAATGGACGGTCACCGGTTGCGGAGGAGTCCTCTTGCAAAAGGAAGGAACCGGCCCTATGGTGGAATCATTCACCGCCGGAAGAATCATTGATCAAGGGCTTAAGGATGCTAATAATATGGGGGCAGCCATGGCGCCTGCCGCTGCTGATACCATTGCTACACATTTAATGGATACAGGTCGAAAACCCAATGATTATGACATGATTGTCACCGGAGACTTAGGAGCGGTGGGAACGGATATATGCAGGGATTTACTAAGCCAATACGGGTTTGATGTGTATGGCATACACAATGATTGCGGTTTGCTGATGTATGATCGAAACAAACAGGATGCACATGCCGGAGGAAGCGGTTGCGGATGTTCCGCTTCTGTATTCTCAGCTTATCTATATCCCAAGCTTCAAAGCAGGGAATTGACCCGAATCCTTTTTGTACCTACCGGAGCACTTTTGAGTCCCACCATCATTCAACAAGGTGAATCCATTGCTTGTATCGCCCATGCCGTGGGTATTGCCGGTTAAAATCCAAACCGAAAGGAGAATTTAAATGGGAGATAAATTGTTAAATGCATTTGTGACGGGAGGTGTTCTGTGTGTTATTGCACAAATTTTAGTTGACAAAACAAAGTTGACTTCTGCACGAATCATGGTTATGTATGTTACTCTGGGTGTTCTTCTCGGTGGAATTGGCATATATCAAAAATTAGTGGATTTCGGTGGTGCCGGAGCAACCGTTCCCCTTATGGGTTTCGGATATAATTTAGCTAAAGGGGTTATGAAGGAAGTCGATCAAAACGGTTTGTTAGGTGCATTTACCGGAGGAATCAAATCTGCAGCCGGAGGAATTACCGCGGCAATTTTCTTCGGATACATCGCTTCTTTAATTGCAAAGTCCAAGGGTAGGCGTTAGCAAATAATTATATAGGATATGTTATATGACCAACAAGCGGGAAGTTTGTTGGTTTTTGCAATTATTGCATTTTCAATCACTAAAATAGGATATAATCATAGGAAAGAGACTTCAGCGATATAGTTAGGAGGTTTTGCCATGACACCCAAAGAAAGGCTGTTGACTGTACTAAAATGCGGTATACCGGATCGGGTTCCCATATCAACTTATGAAATGTTTCCCTACCACAGGAGATTCGAGTACAAGCATCCGTCCTACGACCCCTTGCTTCAAGCATTAGTCGGGCGGTCGGATTCTATGGTCATGTGGGATCCGCCTTCAAATGAAACGGTTTTTTGTTCGTCTTATCAGGTGGATATGGATGTTGAAACATTCCGAAATGCCAATCAAACCATCACCAAGAAAACGTTACATACACCAAAAGGTGATCTAACCCAAACAACAAAAGTCATTGATAATATCAAAACCACATGGCAAACGGAGCATTGGTGCAAATCTTTGGAGGACGTTGAAAAAGTGTTGTCCATTCCCTATGAACCGCTCACATATAACGTTTCCGAATGTGTGAATGTTAGAAACACATTAAAAGATCAAGGCATTATTATGTCTTCTCCCTCCGACCCTTTGTGGCTGACCGCTGACTTGATGGAATTCGGAGATTACACGGTATGGGCTATGACTGAAAGTAACCGGTTTGAAAAGGTTGTGAAAATCATGCATGAGAGAAACATGGAGAACTTAAGGAGACAGCTCGATGCAAACACGGTGGAGCTGTACCGGATTTGCGGACCGGAATACGCAACACCTCCCTATTTGCCAAAAGAGCTTTTTCAACGCTTTGTGGTCCCTTATGTTACGGAAATGGTGGATTTGATTCATGAAAAGGGAGGGCTGGTGCGATTTCACAGCCACGGTAAGATCAATCAAGTACTGGATATGATATGTTCCACTGGTGCTGATGGTATCGATCCTTGTGAAGGACCTCCTGACGGTGACATTCCGTTGGAAGATGTGAAGAAACGATGCAAAGGGAAAATGTGCGTGTTCGGAAATATACAATTGAAATTGCTTGAGAACGGATCCCCGGAGGATGTGGATCAAGCAATAAGAACCTGTATGGATCAAGCAAAAGAAGGGGGAGGTTTTGTTATCATGCCCACAGCATCTCCCATCAACATTCCTTTATCCGATAAAACATATGGGAATTACATGCAATTTATTGAATCAGCATTAAAGTATGGTATGTATGAATAAAAGAAACGGAGGGCGATATGAGTAGAGCAGACCAAATCTTTATTGAAATGTGTAAGGATATTATAGTAAACGGGTATAGCTCCGAAGGGGAAAAGGTGCGCCCCGTATGGGCGGACACCAATGAGCCGGCTCATACGGTGAAAAAGTTCGGTGTGGTGAACCGATATAATTTGTCCGAAGAGTTTCCCATCCTGACATTGCGGCCTACTTCATTGAATAAAGCGGTGGATGAACTGTTATGGATTTGGCAAAAAAAATCAAACAACATCAATGACTTGAACAGTAAAATTTGGGATGCATGGGCGGATGAAACCGGATCCATCGGAAAAGCTTACGGATATCAATTGGGCGTCAAGCATAAATACAAGGAGGGGGAATTCGATCAAGTGGATCGGGTTCTTTATAACCTTCAGCATAATAAGTATAGCAGGCGGATCATGACCAATATGTATAACCACGAGGATTTGCATGAAATGAATCTTTACCCATGTGCTTATTCTGTAACATTCAATGTCACAGAAAACCGGTTAAACGCCATCCTAAACCAAAGGTCTCAGGACATATTGGTAGCAAATAACTGGAATGTGTGTCAATATGCCGTGTTAGTTCATATGTTCGCACAGGTGAACGGCTTGATTGCAGGAGAGTTGGTTCATGTTATTGCTGATGCTCATATTTATGACAGACATATACCCATCATACAAGAGATGATCAAAAGACCTGTGTATGATGCTCCTGTATTAAAGGTCAATGATCAAGTGACGGACTTTTATCAATTTACACCGGAGGATTTCACTTTGATCGGATACAAGGCAGGAGAACAAATAAAAGGAATACCGGTGGCGGTTTAGCCAAGGAGGATACAATATGGGTGAAACGTATGTGACAAGTACAAGGAAAGCATTGGAATATAATTGGTTTCCCAATAAATTCACAGCGGTCATATGGCGGAATTGGGAAACGGTTCCTGTTGAATGTATCGCAAAAGCATTACATACCTCAGTTGATAACACGATGAAAGTGGCAAGGCTAATGGGGTTAAGCAAACAGGGTAAAATGGATTGGGCCTTTTTAAAAAGAGGCTACTTGACCATCATACGCAACAACTGGCACTTGCTAAATTATGATCAGATCTGTACCTTGTTGGACATAACAAAGGATGAATTGTTTTTTATCTTAAAAGAAGATGACTTTATGTGGCACAAGATGGGAAACATGAAGCCGGATACCGGTATTGTGGTCTATCAACCCTTAAACGAAAAAGAAAAACAAGCATTACAGAATATCGGGAGGCTGATGAAGGATCATAGAGTTGAAGAATATAAAGAAAATGCATTTGCCTTTTTAGAGCCCTATTATACTGATGAGATCGCTTTATTAGAAAAGGGTGATGGAGAGGGATTTGAAATTGTTTTACCCAATTCCATTGGAATTTGTTATCCAAAAGAAAACGATATGATTGATCTTCACGTCAAAGACTTTTGTTTTTTGATGGAAAAGCGGTGGGGGTTAATGATTCAACCACAAGAGCGAGATTTTAATATACATATCGACATGAAAGCCGATGCTTCTAAAAAAAGCGGAAGTTATGTAATGAAGATCACACAAAAAAGTATTGATATACTATGTGTAGATGAAAAAGGTGTTTATCGGGCATTAATGGAACTGGACAAATTGATGCGAGCAAATAAGGGACTTTATCTAAACCCTTCAGTGATTGAAAAGAACACGGTGTTTGACATCCGATATATTTATTCATATTTTGCACTTTACGGAGATGCCTTGCTGGATCCTTCTTTGGATCCTTATCCGGAAGGCTTGTTAAGAAAGCTTTCTGAAAGCGGGGTTAATGGTATTTGGATGCAAGGGATATTGTATCAGCTTTCCTTATACCCATTTGACCCTTCCTTATCAAAAGGGTACATGCAAAGAAGAGAATCTTTGAAAAAGCTGGTGGCCAAAGCAAAGCGTTTTGGCATTGATATCTATATGTACTTTAATGAACCAAGAGCTATGAATGATGCATTCTATCAAAAATATCCGGAGCTTCGTGGCTCCCAAGAAGGAGACTTTTACGCTCTGTGCACATCGGATGACCGGGTCAAAGATTATTTATATAACGGGATGAAGGATTTATTCGCGGCCATTCCGGATTTAGCCGGTTTCTTCACCATAACCATGTCGGAAAACCTGACCAATTGCTATTCGCGGTTAGGAGGTAGGCAACAAGCATGTCCGAGATGTAAGGAAAGAAATCCGGAAGATGTTGTTGTTGAGGTAAACAATTTGATGACTCGGGGAGCCAAAGCGGGAAGTCCCGATACAAAAGCCATTGCATGGACTTGGGGCTGGAACCCTGTATGGAGTGAAAAAGCCATTCGAGCCTTAGATTATGAGATTATGTTGATGTGTGTGAATGAAGAAGGGATGGAATTGGATATCGCAGGATATCATCCAACCGTCATCGACTACACTATGACCGTGCCGGGCCCGTCAAAAAGATCCATAGACAATTGGGCGATTGCTAAAGAAACAGGACGAAGAACATTATCCAAAGTGCAATTGAACTGTACTTGGGAACTTGCGGCACTGCCATTTTTACCATTGGCCGATATTTGCGATCAAAGAATTCGCAATATCAAAGAACAAGGCGTGGAAGGGTTGATGCTCAGCTGGACATTAGGAGGATGTGATTCTCAAAACCTTGATATTGCATCCTTGTATTATGATGAACCGACAGATGAAAACGCTTTAGAGCAATACATGAAACGAACATACCAAGATACCGCTCAAACAGTGATGAGCGCCCAAAAAATCTTTTGTGATGCTATGACCGAGTTCCCTTTCCACATAGGTGTATTGTACACCGCTCCTCAAAACTATGCACCGGCAGCATCTTTTTATGAATACGCAACAGGCTATAGTGCCAGTATGATCGGGTTTCCTCATGATAACTTAAAAACATGGAAAGCCATATACAGTGAAACAGATTTTTGCAATCAGTTCCATAAGCTGATCGCAAAATGGAAGGAAGGGTTGGATTTGCTTGAGGGGTGTACAGATTATAGAAACGAAAAATTTAATGAATTGCTGTGTGTATCCAAAGGAGCTTATTACCATTACAGAAGTACATGGAATCACATTCGGTTTGTCATGGAACGAGAGAGGTTGGAAGATAAAAAACATATTCAATCCATTTTAAAGGATGAAACTGATATTGTTTTGAATATGCTCAAGCTTCGAAAAGAAGATTCCAGAATTGGTTTTGAAGCCAGCAACCATTATTTCTACACGGTTCAAGATTTGAAGGAGAAGTTGTTGAACCTAGATTATTTGAAACATTATTACTCGAATTAAAAATAATTTCTGCATGAAAAAGGACACAAGATAAAATTTCTTGTGTCCTATATGATCACCGGTAATATTAAATCAAACGCCTAAACAATTTAATAAAATTATTCATTTGCATTAAGAGCAATGTTTCGTAGTTATACCACAAGTCCTGTCAAACATTCGAGGTCACATGGCAAAGATCTATATAACCTGTCAAACATTCGAGGTTACATGATCTCTAAAACTTGCTTCTCAAGTCGGTATCTTTATGATACTGACCTTTGCAATACTTAAATCGGCTCGATGTTAAGGTCTAATCGACTTGAGAAACAAGTTTCATAAAATCCTTTTCATCGTTGACTGTATCACCGATGTACAATCCTATTATGTGTCGAATGACAGATATTATTCATAAAAAACAAAGTTTTTAAATCTTTTTACGAAGTTTATCTAATTCACGTTTTGGCCAATCGACCGTTTCGCCCTCTGTAATGTGATAATCCTTTGCAAGGACATCAATAATGGTTTCCCACATCTCAATTGCTTCTTGAATTCTACCAAGCTTTTCAAAGAGAAACACACGAGCATATAAAGAGTCCATCCACTTAGGAGACGGTGAAATGTCATATGATTTCTCATATATGGATATAGCGGTATCGTAGTCGCCGGCCTTGTTAAATCGTTCTGCGGATTCAAACAATGCCCATCCGTCATTTGAATGCGTATCTGCAACACCGATCCATATTTCTTTTGCTTTTGCGACATTGCCAAGTCCAAGTTCGATGTCCCCTAAAATAAGCTCGTATGCAGCACGAGGTTCGGATTTTCCGATTAACTCTTTGGCTTTATTAAAATATCGCTGCTTAATGTATGCTGCAAGCAGACATTCAATGATCACATAGTTTTTCGGATATTTTTTTACCAAAGGCTCGATAAAGGCGATGTATCGATCAAGCTCAATTCTACTTTCGCGAACTCTTAAAAGCTTTTTATTCAGATCAACATCCATAGGATCCGTAAGAATCCCTTCCTCTGCATAACGTCCTTGGGCAAGGGAATATCGGTTGATGCGGCAACCGTATAGCTCCACGAGACGGTTTCTTGCTCTGTTATCCTTAGGGTTTTCTGAAATATAGCCTTTTAAGTATCTCTCCGCCCAAATAAAATTCTCATTTGATATGGTGTGATCATCCCGGATCATACTGTCGATTCGATCCATGTAGTCGCTGTCGTTCACAGCAAACAGTTCGTCGATGCTTACCCCGAACAATATTGATAATTTTGGGAGCAGTGCGATATCCGGTGTGGTTGTATTCGTTTCCCATTTGGATATGGCTTGAAACGTAACACCGATTTTCTGTGCAAGCTCTTCTTGTGTCATATCTCTTTCAAGACGCAACCTTTTTATTGAACTTCCGATTTTAAGATCCATTTTTAAGACCTCCTAAAAATATGATGATATCAGCTGATGAGTTCATTATATCGGATCACTGCTTGAAAACAATAACCGCTTATTCGATGATATTCCCTTACCAAGCGAAAAAGAAAAAAGAGTCTAGAGCAAACATAATTATATCTATCGGCATATTAATTTCGACCCGGAAATAAAAAAAGATGCGGAAATACTTTTTAAAAGCTTTGGTATTACGGTGTCTGACGCTGTGAATTTGTTCCTGCATCAATCATTGATGGTAGGCAGTTTGCCCTTTGAGGTACGCCAGCCCCGCTATAATGCAGAGACTGAGGCAGCTATGCAGGAAGCGTGCGATATGATAGCGGGAATAGTACAGACGAAGAACTTTTCTTCACTCCAAGATTTTCTCACAGATATGAAGGAGAATGAGTAGTGGGTTGTCCAATTATTAAATTTAAAAAGGCATTCTTATCTATGGTGTTGATATTCAATGATCACATAATTTTTCGGACGCTTTTTTGCTAAAGGTATACAAAATGCAATGTCTCGATCAAGTTCAATTCTACTTTCACGAGCTCTCAATAGCTTTTTGTTCAGATCAACATCCATAGGATCCGCTAGAATCCACTCCCCTGCATGACGTTCTTGAGCAACAGAATATCGGTTGATGCGACAACCATAGAGCTCCATGAGGCGGCTTCTGACACGTGTATCCTTGGGGTTTTCCGAAATATAGCATTATACTGTCGATTCTATCCATGTAGTCGCTGTCGTTTATGGCACCACAAACTCAACTGTAATTTGAGATTTGTTCAAAAAACGAGTTATTGTCATTCCCACATGATCCCACTATACTTATAACAGAATCCGGATTCAATAATTTATAAGGAGTTATGAATATGACCATAGGTGAAAAGATAAAAGCACTGCGAAAGAAAAATGATCTCACGCAGGAAAAGCTGGCAGATTTTTTGTGTGTATCGTATCAAGCGGTTTCAAAATGGGAGACCGGTGTATCAAGTCCTGACCTTTCACTGATTGCACCGTTGACAAAATTATTTAATGTTTCTGCTGACGAACTTTTATGTCTGAATGAAACTGAGCCTGATGCGCGATATACTGAGCTAGAAGCGGCATACGAAGAAACGTTTAAAACAAACGACTTAGCACAACGTCAAAAGATATGCGAGACAGCGGTCGGAGAATATCCGGGTGATATGAAGTTTCTCTGTAATCTTGCATGGGTTGTATCAAACCGATCATTTGAGCATGAAGATCAGGATGCCTACATCGGAGAACAGGAGAAGGCAATAAAATTGTTTAACGCAGTTATTAAAAACTGTGGTAATGATGAATTGCGCAACAATGCGATTCACGGCATTGTTCAGCTTTTGTCGTGGCGTGGACGGCGTAGCGAGGCGAAAAAATATGCTGAAATGTTACCAAAGCAGACGTTTGACAACCGCGATGAGATTTGGAAATATTGTCTTGACGGAGAAGAAATGATTAAATATAAGCAGGAGCGCTTAGAAAGTAAGTTTTCAAGTGTGCTTTGGGATCTTTTACTGATGCCCCATGCTGATTTTTCAGACACAATCGATGTACTTGTCAGGGTAATGATACCGGATGGGAATTATCTCGGTTTTAATCATTATTTATTTGATGCAAAGCAAAATCGTGTAAACTCCGAAATGAAAAAGGCTGCAAATGCTGACTTTGACATTGTTATGAAGTTGCTGGGGGAAATGAATATCCATGCTGCCGAATATGATGAAATCGCATATATTAACAAAGGTGTACATAAATACACCACATCGGTATTCGACCGAATTTATAAGGATACGCGTGAGTGGATCGGAAGCGAAGGCTCTACTATGATCGAAGATTTCTGCAAATATCTCATGGATATTCAGTTTGACCCAATCCGCGAACGAGAAGATTTTAAAGCGTTATATAAATATAAAAATAGTTCGAATATATCTCCGGTACGAAAAATGGCAGATGACAATTTTTGAAATGCAGTAAATAAACGAGGACTTTGTAATCAGCGTAAAGTGGGCAAAAACCGGTCCCTAAAACACCGAAAAAGCACCGATATTCGGTGCTTTTTGCTGCGACATCTTTTTTGATCTGCAGAGATGGCTTGTGCAACGAAAAAAGGTGCCTGTTCTATTTGAGTGGATTTGCTACGATAAAAACATACAAAAAAATATACCGAGAAAGTATAAAAATTAGCGGTGCAGTTGATAAAATCCAATCGTGGATATCCAAGAGACTGCCCTTGGTGGAGCAGCTAAATGAAAGAGTTACGGACTTGGTGCTGCACAATGAATGGGTTTTCCGAGATACAACCAATGAAGTATCTTTCCGTTCAGATAAAATTTTCATTGGTAGTGGTATGACCATCCTATAATATCGATTCTTTCCATGTAGTCGCTGTCGTTCAGGGCAAAAGATTAGTCGACACTTACCCCTAACAGCAATGATAATTTTAGAAGCAATGCGATATCCGGTGTAGTGGTGTTTGTTTCCCATTTGGATATGACTTAAAACTTCACACTGATTTTCTATGCCAGTTCTTCTTGTGTCATATCTCTTTCAAGATGCAACCTTTTTATTGAATTGCCAATTTGAAGATCCATCTTCCATGGCCTCCTTATATGATTTGATCAGCTGAAGTGTTTATTATATCGGAACAGGATTTCAAAACAACAACCGCATGTTCGACGATGTTTCCTTGTTAGGCGAAAAACAAAAAAGAGGGATTTGAGCAAACATCATTATACCTATCTACATCTCTCGGAGTTTTAGCGAATTTTAGAACTAAATATTGTACACGCGATGTATTGACTACGTTGGTACGTTCGCATATAATAATTTTGAGGTGATCATTATGGCTAAGTCAGCTAACTTGAATATTCGCATCGACCCAGAAATAAAAAAAGATGCTGAAATACTTTTTAAAAGCTTTGGTATTACGGTGTCTGACGCTGTGAATTTGTTCCTGCATCAATCATTGATGGTAGGCAGTTTGCCCTTTGAGGTACGCCAGCCCCGCTATAATGCAGAGACTGAGGCAGCTATGCAGGAAGCAGACGATATAATAACGGGAAAAGTACAGACGAAGAGCTTTTCTTCATTCCAAGATTTTCTCTCCGACATGGAGGGCGATAATGCTGAGGTTTGAAACGACTGCTCAATTTCGTAAAGACATCAATCGTATTAAAAAGCGTGGATACAATTTATCACTCCTAAATGAAGTTGTGCAGACACTCCCTGAGGAAAAACCGCTTAACAAAAAATACTATGACCATGCCTTAACCGGTAAGTATACTAAACACCGCGAGTGTCATATACAACCGGATTGGCTATTTATATACCGTATCAACGATAGTAAGCTGATACTTGTGGCTACTCGCACGGGAACACATTCGGACTTGTTCTGATATTATTATTGTATTATATAATCCAATTTTTTTATTTTTCGCAACTTTTAAACAGCTTGTAAGGCTGTCTTCCTTTATTATGGTTTATGGTCTTAATATGTGTACATCAAAGCTTTCTGATGCCGCAGCGGTTATCGAACATAACCGCGTTACCTTTTTCATCTACGCAGACTGTGTATTCGGCTGCCCCTACAAAACCCTCTTGTAAATTGATTGCTTCATATTTTCGCACCATCCCGTCTATGATTGGCATATAGCTTTCACTGGTTTTGTTGTAGGCGGTAAGGTCATAGGCTGCGGACAAGGTATTGTTTTTGAAATAGCTTACATGACGTACAATAC
>CALCRE010000100.1 GCA_937894465.1 uncultured Clostridia bacterium | reverse complement strand
TGCTCTATATTTCACGCTCGCTCTTCAAAACTGTTCATTATGCAAGATCGGGAAAGTTCCTGATCAAATCTTCAAGTGTATCTCTTCTTCTTATTAATTGCACCGATCCGTCCGTATTGATCAGCACTTCAGCAGGGCGCAAACGGTTGTTATAATTCGAAGCCATGGAATACCCGTACGCTCCGGCATCCATCACTGCAATCAAGTCTTTTTCCTTTGGTATGAACAGAACTCTGTCCTTGGCCATAATATCCCCGGATTCGCAGATATTCCCTACCACATTGGCCGTTACTGTTTCACCCGCCGTGATGATTTTTCCGTCTCTGTATTGCTCGATTTCATGGTGTGAATCATACATGATCGGACGAGATAACACGTTAAACCCAAGGTCGGTTCCTACAAAAAAAGTGCCGTGGTTTTCTTTTACTGCATGAACAGTGCCTAATAATATGCAAGATTCAGCGCTGATGTAACGTCCGGGTTCACTGCGGAACAAAATATCTTTTTTGTATTCCTTCGCCCACTCTCTTAGCATTTCTCCGAAATTCTTACCGAATTCCGCGATTTCCAAACGGGGTTGTCCCTCTTGTTTTCTGTAAGGTATTCCAAAGCCTCCTCCGAAGTCAACAAATTCCAAGTCATCGAACTGTTTTGCCACATTCAATGTATTTTTTGCACTTTCCACGTATTTGGATCCGTCCATGAAAAGTGATCCGATATGCTGATTGATCCCCTTTAAGGTCAATCCATACTTTTTGAGAATTTCCTTGACTTTTCCGATACACTCGGTATTGATACCGAATTTGGTTTTATCACCGGCTGTAATGACCTTGGCATGATGGCCTGCACCAACACCGGGATTGATTCTGATTGCTACTTTTCCTCCCGGATTCAACCGGCCGTACATGTCAAGCTGGGATAAAGAATCAACGCTTGTGTCAATGCCTTTATCTATGGCATACTTCATTTCTTCTTCGGACACATTATTGCTGATATAAAAAATTTCGTGAGGTTTGAAACCGGCTTTCTCCAATACAAAGATTTCCCCCGGTGACATGGCATCGGCGTGCAATCCTTCCTCACGGGCAATTTTCAATAATGTCAAGTTTGAATTGGTCTTTATGGAATATGTAACCTTGTAATGAGGATAGTCCACAAGACCCACCATTTCCCTGCATCGTTTCCTAAATATTTCTTCACTATATATATACAAAGGACTGCCAAATTCCTTTAACAGTTGTTCTGTAGAATTCCCCTTGTAAAAATCAACATTCTGTGTGTAATATATTGTCATCGCTTTCCCTCCATCGTTCCCACTTGTGAAATAATATAATACATTGCACTTCTTTGTGTCAAGAACACCTTCTCATTTTACTCACCATATTATAAACAAATCCGAGAAAAAGATGTTCCTAAAGTCTGTAAATCCGGTATAATTAATAAGGTAGATATTTTTAAGAATAGATTCATGGTCTGAGGTTCTGAAATGGTGTATGTCAAAAAGTTTTTTACAATATTTATCATGATCATCGTTCTGTCACTTGTCTCTTGCAGTTCAAAAGCAGTCCCGGTTTTAAGAGTCGCAGATTTTAACATGCCCAAAACCTACTTCGGAATACTTGATCAATATGACACCAAAGAATATCCCAAACCGATCGTAACCACTACTCCCGACCGGGAAGAAGAAGAGACAAAAAAAAGGTTTGAGCCGCCTGCCGGAGAAGTTAAGGTAACTTTCGGCGGAACATTGACCGAAGAATTTACCAATTTTGAATACAATATCAACCAAGGCGGCGCATATATTGATATCATTGTGACCGGAACCGAATGGGGGAGAGATGTAGGCAGTGACCCGAAACTAACTCAAATTCTTATCGATTCTTTGCAAGGGTCGATTACATGGAGAAGACAGATCCTTCCCAGACTCAATGTAGATAATATCGACAGACTGACCGGCAATTTGCTACGTATTCGAATACCGGTGCCGGAAAACTTCAATATCAGTACCACAGAACAAGTGTCCTTGGAATTGCCCTCTGTTCTGTTACAAGGAGTCAAGAAAAACACTACCATCATCGTTCGTGAACGGTTGTACATAAGAAACGGCAACGGAACAAGCGAAGATCCGTTTTCCATACAAGAAGCAAGGGATTTAAAAGCATTGGCAGTCTATCCGGATAAAGCATTTCGGTTGGAAAAGGATTTTGACATGGAAGGCTACGATTGGGAGCCTTTTGAATTCAGCGGAACACTGTATGGAAATAAAAAGACCATTAAAAATATGAAGATAAAAGGAAATGAAGGATCTCCCACGGGCATTTTTTCTGTGCTCACCGGTACGGTCACCCACCTTAACCTGGTGGATATGATCGTGGAAGGTCAAGATGACACCGGAGCTGTTGCAGGCATTAACAAAGGTGCCATTCAACATTGTTTTGTCACCGGAAAGGTGGTCGGAAGAAACAATACCGGCGGAATCACCGGAACGAATGACGGAGGAGCCGTTAGAAAAACCAATGCTATGTGTGCGGTGAAAGGTCGGAACAATATCGGAGGAATTGCAGGATCCGTAACCTCCGGAATGATACAAGGGTGTTGCTCCAATGCTTTGGTTACAGGATTTGACTCAACCGGAGGAATCGCCGGGAGAACTCGTTATCCCGGTAAAATATCTTCTTGTATGATCACCGGGGGATACATTTACTATTCAGGATCAAGCTTATCTACTGCCGGCCGTATATGCGGAAATCCCGAAACCAACACATTGTTCAATAATGCCGGAACAGAAGAGTTTCAGATTATGGCGGAAGGAACCAACCGATCCTCCGTAATGTTTGGTTCTGCATACAGTAACAATACTTTATCCCACCGTCACGGAGAAAATTTCACATGCACTTCCCAACCGCAACTGGCCATGGACGCTGTTTGTGACACAGGGCGAAAAACCTATTCGGATACAAACGAATTGTTCTATTACGATTTGACCTATTATGGGTTGAATATATTGGTGATGCTGGAAAACGGAATATGGATGGAGAGTGAAATCAGGAGCGAGGCAGGAATAAAAATGGTGGAAGATTCTTTGAAGGAATCTTTCAAACGAGCAAACGCTCAAGCCGCCGATTTGGTTATTAAGCCGGAAAACATCTATGTATACAAAAATGTGTTGATTATTCATTCCGACCCCATCAAGAAATTCAGGACAACGGATAACTTTTCATTGGAAATTCATTTACCATTGTCGGTCATGACCACATGGTCCAAAGAAGAAACCATCACCACTCAAAACAAGATCCCATATTTACACGTGATGGGCACGAAGGAATCTCCTTATCCCATTCGAACCGAAAAGGAATTATGGCATTTTAACGTGGACCCGTACTCTCATTACATACTGTACAATGATATTATCTTATTTGAATCTGAAACATGGTACTGGCCGGAAAAAGTCATCGGTTCTTTGGACTTTAACGGAAAGAGAATCATTCGGGAAGAAGATATGTTTAAAAATCCATATACGGATGATGTTCAAGAAATCCCCTGACCTTTTTTATTTCTTAAACCATTCATACAATCCGGCGACAATGAGGAACCCGCCGAAGATCTTACGTAATAACCCTTCTTGGGTTATAGATGCAAGGTATGCACCGCCAAAAGCTGCAGGTACACCGGCTAGTACTGCAAAAATCATGATTCTGTAATCGATCAGTTTGTTTTTGATATGAATGATCAAAGAAGCCGTAGCTACCGGCAGAAAAAACAGTAAATTGATTCCTTGTGCCTGATGCTGGGAAAGTCCTGCTAATAAAACCAAACCGGGGATCAATATGGTGCCACCTCCTATACCCATTCCGCCTAATATGCCTGAAAAGAATCCGATTAAAAACATCATCATTTTACAACGAACATCCGATATCCTGCATACAGCAGCAACGTACCGAATACTTTCCTCAATAGTTTTACAGGACATTTTTTCAATAAAAAAGCACCGGTCAGCCCTCCGAGAATACCGCCCGGTATGACTCTCCAAGCGGAAGGCAGATCAATGAAATCCTTTTTAAAATATACAAACAAGCTGGCACCGGTTAAGAATATTATGATGGAGATGGCCGTGGCATGGGCTTTTTTATCTTCTAAATCCGTTAAACCGGTCATGAGGGGAACCGCCAGGCTCCCTCCTCCGGATCCGAAAAAACCGTTTAATATACCGGATAAAAACCCGATAAACAATGATTTTGCTTTTTTGTACTTTTCCTTATTCACAATTTCTTGTCCTTCATCATTAAAATAAGCCATACAAGAACTAGCATCTGTGAAAAGGAATGATTTTATTCATCTTTGTGTCTTGATTCGTGAATCCGGTTAATCTCATTCTCTAAATTTGCTTCTCTTTGCTTTTTATCTCGTTTTCTGAGAATGATTAAACCGGTAATGGCAAGAACGCCGATCACTCCCCCTAGCCAAGGTTTTTCAATAAATAAATAAACCTCCACCATAAACAGGATCATGACAAAAATACCATACTTTTTATCCACTTATCTCACCTCTTACTATTTTTCTATGTATTGAAAAGTCCCATTTTCAATCTCACCGTGGATTTCCATGAACTCTTCACACATGACTCGTATTGCTTGCGGCGTATGTCCTACGCTTTGAGGAGATGCATAATATCTTGCGATGAATCCGCCTTGGGAAGTACCCAGTTTTGATGTCATTTCCCTGCAATAAGCCCTTATGGTTCGTTCATTGCCATATACCATGACGGCTTGTATGTCCACAGGACACCAGAAAGTGATCCTACCGGCAAATCTTTCATGCAACAAATCCAATCCCATATTCATTTGCTGGTCCATTTGAATCACATCTAAACCTGCATCGATCAAGTCTTCCAGTATATCCGCAATATATCCGCAACTATGGAGAATGGTTACCAATCCTGCTTTGTGAGCAGCATCATAGATGCGTTTGTATCTTGGTTTCCAAAACTGTCTCCAATGATCCGGAGAGATCATCAAAGAGTTTTGCAAACCCCAATCATCACAAAACATATATCCGTCAAATTGATTTTCTTTGTATTGCCGTATGGCATATAGATTCATATCGGTGAGTATATCCATCAATTCACATAGCTTCTCGGGATTCTCATAGATATCAATCCATGTGTTTTCCAAGCTCCTTATAAAATGCAATCGCTCATAAATGGAAAATCCGTTCCCGCAAAGAAAACGATCCCCCGCTTTCTCCCGGGCTTGTTCAATTCCTGTCCATCGTCTTTTCTCCGTCACATCCGGAATATGTAATTTGGGAAAATCCGCCCAATCAAGCAAAGGAAATTTTTTTACTTCACCTAAAGAACAAACCCCGATATTATCCCACACTGCTCCCCATTCGTCCGTTCCCTTCGAGCATCTTTTATCCGGACTCGGGTTAGGACCCCAAAAGAAAATATCGTTTCGATATTCCTCGGGTAATGTCATAGCCAACCCCGGAGGGTTTTTAAAACCGACGGTTTTTAACATCAGCTCCCTGCTGTTCATATACAATGTCCTTCGTATTATAAAGTAGTAGTGTTTATAGTCCCTCTCCAAGGACTGTATGCTATAA
>CALCRE010000099.1 GCA_937894465.1 uncultured Clostridia bacterium | reverse complement strand
TGGCAAATCGGTCAACATTATGTTGCCGTATCAGCATCCGACGGAGATTTATCTACAACTGTTTACTTTATGATTACAGTACTTGGATCAAAACAATGATTACATAGATTATATTTATAAAACTGATGCACCTATTATTTCATCACAGCAGGTGATGCGATAATAGGTGCATCACCTTTGTTGATGCAGTTATATTAGCATCTACTTCTTGCTTTTTGTTTTAACGTAGTGCTAAAATGAAATTGAGGTGTTGTGTTTATGTATTATGCAATAATCGGCGATATTATCAAATCAAAAGGAATTGGTAATCGCATTGAATTTCAAAAAAAACTCGGAGATGTGTTGAAACAGATCAATTCCGAATATGAAGGCGATATCGCTGCTAATTTTCTGATCACATTAGGAGATGAGTTTCAAGGGTTGCTGAAATCTCCCGGGCATATTCTTGAAATCATTGAAAAGATAAAATTTTCCGTCTATCCGGTAAAGATAAGATTCGGCATAGGAATGGGGGAAATCCATACTGAAATCAACCGAAAGATGGCAATCGGTGCGGACGGACCGGCATATTATCATGCTAGAAATATGGTCAATGAGCTTAAAGCCCTTGAAAAAGGGAAAATGAACACCGGAGCGAATATAAAGTTTGGTGCAAAGAGTAAAGCACCCGTCCTTGATCTGATCAACACAACTTTAAGCTTATGTTCTTATATCGAAAGCAAGTGGACACAAAAGCAAAGAGAATTGATTGAGGAGAGTATCTTTTGTCGAATGAGCCAACGGGAAATTGCAGCGAAGTTCAACCTGTCCCAATCAAGCGTACAGCGCAGGTTCAAGAGCGCAGGATATTACAACTATTTGAGTGCGTTAGAAACCGTTAATCGAATTTTGGCAGATGAGCGGGGTATATAAATATGCTTTCCAATCTGCTTCTACTGTGTTTCATCGGCCATATATCGGGTGACTTCTACTTATCAAAGGACCCTGTCAACGGTAAAATCAATAAGTTCAGCAAGCTTCTTGTACATACAGGTGTTTACATTATACCGTTTATCATTCTTTTCCTGTTATTCGGAAGGTCATATGGGTTGTTCATGGTTTTTCTATGGATCTGCACAGCTCATTTTTTAATCGATCTAGTAGGGTTTTTCATTTCAAAGTCCCGTTTTACCAAAAAGCTAAACAGCAAAAGCAATCAATGTGGCTTGGCAAACTATGCGATCGATGAATTCTTGCATATTCTATTCACCTTGTTGATTGGAATCTATTTTTCAAATCCGACTTTTAATATCATCTCCGTACCTTTTATTAATGATTTTCTTAAAGTGGTGAACTTGGATTTGACCCGTGCACTCAAATGGGTCTTGTTGGTTCTGTGCATTTACAAACCGGTAAACATAACATTTGTAAAAGCTTTTTCACATTACAAACCTTTAGAGAAAGAAGAAAGTGTTGATGTAAAAAAAGCCGGAGCTGTTATAGGGTTTTTAGAACGCTTTCTCATCATCATATTTATCAATATTCAACAGTATTCTGCAATCGGTTTGATTCTCACAGCCAAGTCCATTGCACGGTACGACAGTATTTCGAAAAGCCAAGACTTTGCAGAATACTATCTGATCGGAACTTTATCCAGCCTTTTATCTGCAATTTTATTGTATATCATCATTTTCAGACATTTATGAAAACCTGGGGTGTTTTACTATGTAAACAGGTTGAGGAAGTTGTCCATAAGAAACAGTATATGAAGATATACATCACCGGTTCGGTTGGTAGCGGCAAATCTACACTAGCCCGAGTAATATCGGAACAATCAGGGATTCCATACTTTGGTCTTGATGAAGTCGTGCATAAAAAAGATCATTCAAAGCTGATCGGTAATAATAAACGCACAGATCAAGAACGTGATGAGCTATTTAAGGGAATCCTTGCTTTGCCGACATATATCATAGAGGATACAGGTCGAGCATGCTTTGAGGACGGATTAAATCAAGCAGATCTAATTGTTTTACTTGATATACCGTTATGTATAAGGAAATACAGAATCATTCTAAGATTTATAAAGCAGAAGCTTGGTATCGAACAATGTGCATATAGACCAAGTGTTTATATGCTGAAGAATATGTTCCGCTGGGCAAAAAACTATGACACCGGAAGTGACGGTGTCCGTAACAGAGTGATGAATTATAGGGATAAGACGGTAATTCTGAAAACGAATCAAGATATTAAGCATTTTCTTAGTACGTTACCGGATCATTTTTCAATATAGCGTATTGTCGGTCGTTTTGGATGATTTGTCAGCATTGTTTTTCTACATATAGCACAACGAATTTTACCCAATATGTCTCATACCATGAGTTGCGTCAAATATTATTTTAATTGGCATGGACTTTATAGGTGATCCCGGTATAGAATACATAGAAGGTTCGCCAAAATAAAATTTAGTAGAAGAGGTTAAGTAAATGACAGCCTTATGGTTTCTTATATTCGGTTTAAGCAGGGGGATTAATTCGGTATACACGAAGAAAGCGCAAAGCTCAACTTCAAGTACATATCGCAACTCTATTTTTTTTGTATTTATTTATGCATTGTTTCAAGCAATTTTTCTAGTGACCATTCCACCTTTTAAAAATATACCCATGACAATGGACTTGTTAATATATCCGACCCTTTTTGGTGTGTTCTACATCATATCCTATATCATGTTGTTTTACGCTTTGGGGACCGGCCCCACAGGATTAACCAATGTAATTTACACGTTTCACAGCATATTGCCAATGATCACCGGTATATTCATATGGAATGACAAATTGGATTTGTTAAAGACCATCGGTATCATATTTGCCGCCATATCCATCTATTTGTTTTATCAAAGCGTTAAAAACGGGGACAAGAGTAAAATGTCTGTGAAGTGGATCATCTACGTTGTAGCTGCCACCGTTGCCATGGGAATTGCCGTGATATTCACCCAAGCATTTTCACAGCGTTATTACGACATGAACAAGCAGTACTTGGTTGTTTATACCATAACATCTTCCATCATTTCTTTAGTCATGTTCCTTATGACCAAGCATAAAATGAATAGACCTCAGCAAAAAGATAATGCTATGGACAGCCCATTGCCGATGCGCTATTATGTCTATGTTTTATTAGCCGCTATAAGCCAGAATGCTGTGAATTTGTTATTTATGTACTTTTTAAATATCATGCCTTCAACCGTTTTATTCCCGACTATGAACAGCGTTAACATCATTGTTTTTGTTTTGGTGGGAAAACTGTTCTTTAGTGAGAAGTTGAACAGGTTGTCCTTTCTGGGTATATGCTGTTCTATTTTATCCCTTGTGCTATTAAATATATAGTGGTTGAAAAAGAAAAAAATAACGATAATATGTCATAGAATCATGAAAGAGAAGGTAGAAGAAATGAAAATCGAATTAAAATTTATCGTAAAAGCTGCGATTATCGCTTCCATATATACCGCTTTGACCATTTTATTACTTCCCATCAGCTACGGTCCCATCCAGGTGCGTGTCTCTGAAGCTCTGACTGTACTGCCATATTTTACGCCTGCCGCCATACCGGGATTGTTTGTAGGATGCCTGATTGCCAATATTGCCGGTGGATTAGGCTGGATGGATATCATTTTCGGAAGTCTAGCCACCTTGATTGCCGCTTTTTTGACCTATCTAGTTCCGAAATCCAGAAAGTTGTTAGTACCGCTTCCTGCTGTTATTGTCAACGGTCTCATTGTCGGATGGGTGGTTAGCACGGTTTATACGGAAAATACATTGCCCATGGCGGTTACCATGTTAACTGTTGCCGGAGGGCAAGCCATCTCCTGTTACGGGTTGGGATACCCATTATTAAAACTGTTCGAGAAGTATAAAATCATTAAGCGTGAAGAGTAGATAATCCTTTAAGTAGAATAATCCGGACAATCTTGTCATAACCATTGATATGATCAAGATTGCTTTATTAATCGCCATATATTTCGGTGCCGGCATATTCATATTAAATATGGGCATACAAAATTTAAGTAAAACGCTTTTGAAAATCGGAGAAAAGCACATTAAACCGGTGTTATTAAAATACACAAAAAACACCGTGACTTCTTTTTTCAGTGGTTTTTCATTATCCATTTTACTGCAAGGCAGCACTCCGGTGATGCTTTGCACAATCAGCCTCATTAACTCGGGAATGATGAGCTTCTACAGCTCATTAGGCATCATATACGGTGCAAACTTAGGGACAACATTCAGTGCCATATTGCTTACCTGCAATCCGCAATACTTAAAGTACATCGTTCTTGCAGCCGGTTTATTAATGAAATGCTTCATAAGAAAAGGCAATCTTGCCTATATCGGAGACGTCCTAATTTCCATCGGCTTAATTTTCATAGGAATCAGCGTATTGAACCTCAGCATGCCGATTTTCCGAGCCCAATTGATGCAATCCAATCGATTTGCACGATACGGTGAGCATGTATCAAGGCCTTTTAGTTTATCCGTCTTTGTCACCGCCGTAACCCACAGCAGTGCCGCTGTGACGGCACTCACCATACTCTTGTTCAAGGAAGGCATTGTAGGGAAGGCCGCCGTCATCGCCATCATATTAGGAAGCAATTTAGGAACCTGTATCACGGCACAAATAGCATCCTATAACACAGGAAGGGAAGCCGTTAAAATGGCATGGGCTCACACATTGTATAATCTGGCCGGATCAATTGTAGGGTTATTGCTTTTAACCCAATTGAACAATTTACTGGATTGGCTCATCAACCGATTTAACTGGAGTTCAGATTTGTTCCCGGCATTATGTCACATTATAATCAATTTAATCAGCGCCATTGTTTTTATACCACTCACAAGGCCATATTACTTATTAATCAACAAGATGGTAGGGGAGAAAAAGGTTTAAAAAATCAACCCATGGTTTATGCAAGTGTCTTATGACGTTCTTGTTTTCAAACATTAAAATGAATATACTAACAGTAGAAGCAGCGCTGTTTACTATATAAAAGGAGCCGATTATATGAATATCACATTAGGCGACACCATTAAGAGACTACGTCGTGAAAAGGATGTCACACAAGAAAAACTTGCAGATCATTTGAACATCTCTTGTCAAGCCATATCAAAATGGGAAAGGGGAGAGTGCTATCCGGATATTTCGATGCTTATTCCCATTGCAAGTTATTTCGGTATCAGCGTTGATGAATTATTAGGAGTGGATCATGCTAAGAACGAGCTTGAAATCCAAGAGTATATAAAAGAGAGACAAATCCTCAATCGAGATGGAAAAACGGCTGAATCACAAGAATTAACAAGACGAATGACAGCGCAGTTCCCCAATGATTTCAGAATATTATTGAATTATGTGCTGGATTTAGTATATGACTGTCAAGTTGTAAACGGAGCAAAAGAACACAGGGATGAAATCATTAAGCATTCTACAAGAATTTTAGAAGAATGTTTTGATGATGACATTCGATATGAAACAATTTTTGATCTTATCAATGTTTATTCAACCATAGGGGAGACAGAGAAAGCGCTACAATTATGCGACCGTTTTCCTGCAGGTAATTACACTAAAAACTCTGCGAAAAAAGAAGTCTTCCATCGTGGCCACAAGGAAAGAATAAAATATATCAAAGCTGATATTACTGATTTGGTTTATGACTTATCTATATCGCTTCGTGACATTGCTCTTGAGGACTCAACTCTCACCATCGATGAACAGATCGTTGCCCTTGAAAAAGGGGTGCAATTCTTAAATCTGATTTATGACCATGATGAGCACGGTTTTCACAGCTACTTATTATCCAATCTTTTTAGATGGATTGGAAACAGACAATTGAAAATGGATTTGATAAATGAGGCTTATGTAAATTACGAAAAATGTCTCCAACAGGCTGTGGAGTATGACCGAGTTTTAGGAAAGAAACTGACTCAAAAATCATTATTTGTGCGTGGGTATCTATATGATATGAATGAGGTTTCTTCCGGTGACAAAGAAAACCTTGTCAGATGTGAATTGAACAACATTAAAGAATATTTGGCATCATACCAAATCGATGATTCCAACATTGAGAATCTCATGATGAAATACGAAGAATTTGCCAAGGATAAGAAATAACTTTACTTGAAGTACAAATAAAGAAAAAAAGGTGCTTTTCACGATGGAAAGCACCTTTTATATAGTTCGTTATGAATCGTATCTCATTATGAATTGTATCTTATTATTCCGGCTTTGCAAGTACCTTTTTCAGTTTGGCAAATCTGGGCAAGCCGTCTTCTAATGTGATTTCCGGATTTCCTTGGATCAAAGGCAGTGCGTAATGAACGAATTCTTCACTGACAAAGTTACCTTCTTTGTTGATCCATTCTGCAGGAATTTTCTTCTCGGCATTTGCAACTTCAGATAAGTTGATCAACTTTATTTTGCAATCATAAGGATTGTTTGAAACTCTTTCGAAAGCAACCATTTTATCCGTCATACCTTCGCAGGCTGCTTTTACAGCTTCTTGGCCGGCCATAAAGGCTTCGTTGATATCGGTTAGGGAACCGATGTGAGTTGCACAGCGTTGTAGCAAGGAGAATTCAATCCCTCTGACTTTGCATCCAAACTTGTTTTTTGCAACATCAGCTAAAATGGTTGCAGTTCCACCTAATTGGGAATGTCCGAAAGCGTCTTTTGTCAAATTGTCTTGAACCATTTCAGGTATATATTTTCCATTGGTATCTTTGCATCCTTCCGATACGGCAACAATAACTTTTCCGGTTTTCTTAAATACTTTTTCAACATCGGACAAATATTTATCAATGGAGAAGGGAACTTCCGGAAGATAGATCAGATCCGGACCGAATCCTTTGTATGCAGCTAAGGCTGTGGCAGCTGTCAACCAACCGGCATTTCTTCCCATTACTTCCAACACGGTGATCATGGGAGTGTCATAAACACGTGCATCTTGGTATACTTCCATTGTGGATGTAGCAACGTACCTTGCAGCCGAACCGTAACCCGGACAGTGGTCTGTCGCCCAAAGGTCATTGTCGATGGTCTTCGGAACGCCCATAACCCTGCATTCGTAACCCGCTTTTTGCATAAACTTGCTGATCTTGTTACATGTGTCCATGGAATCGTTTCCACCGTTATAGAAGAAATAACGGATATTGTATTTCTTAAAGACTTCCAAGATACGCTTGTAATCTGTTTCATCTTTGTTAGGGTCAGCCAATTTGTATCGAACTGAGCCTAAAGCGGATGAGGGAGTGGTTTTTAAAAGATTTAATTCCACCGGATCTTCTTGACCCATGTTATACATCACTTCATCAAGAACACCTTTGATTCCATGTGCGGCACCATATATTTTAACGATGTTTTCTTGCTTTAATGCTTCTTGGAAAACACCTGAAGCACTTGCATTTATTACTGATGTAGGTCCGCCGGATTGACCGAAGACTGCATTACCAATTAATTTGCTCATAGTTTCCTCCTGATAAAAAAATTCTCAAGGACAAATATAACATAATGCACCCTAAAAATCAAAGTTTTCATGATATAATGTTAATTATTTCACATCAGGGCCTTTTAACAAGAATTTTTACTTGATTTTATACTATTTTTTGATAATATATATAGTGGGTTTTATGTGAATAAAAACAGTTGTTTTAGAAAAGAAATAGACCTTAATAAGGTTTAAATACATTCATGATTAAAGGAGATAATATCATGCCATTAGTTACATCAACGGAAATGTTTAAAAAAGCCTATGAAGGCGGCTATGCAATAGGAGCATTCAATGTTAACAATATGGAAATCATACAAGGGATTACTGAAGCTGCAAAAGAGGTAAATGCACCCCTTATTCTACAAGTTTCAGCAGGTGCAAGAAAGTATGCAAAACATGTTTATTTGATGAAGCTCATTGAAGCTGCCATTATAGACACAGATCTTCCCATATGCGTTCATTTGGATCACGGAGAAGATTTTGAAGTTTGTAAATCTTGCATAGACGGTGGATTTACATCTGTTATGATTGACGGATCCAAATATCCTCTTAAGGAAAACATCAGACTGACCAAGCAGGTTGTGGATTATGCACATTCAAAGGGTGTTGTCGTAGAAGGTGAATTAGGAAAATTAGCCGGTATCGAAGACAATATCAACGTTAGTGATAAAGATGCAGCATTTACCGATCCGGATGAAGTTGAACAATTTGTAAAAGAAACCGGAGTGGATTCACTTGCTATCGCTATCGGAACCAGTCACGGTGCATTCAAATTTAAAGGTGAACCCAGATTACGTTTTGACATACTTGAAGAAGTAGGGAAAAGGTTACCCGGATTCCCCATCGTGTTACACGGCGCATCCTCTGTTATCCCGGAATATGTTGAAAAGATCAACAAATACGGTGGAAATATGCCAGGAGCACAAGGTGTTCCCGAAGAAATGCTTAGAAAAGCCGCTTCCATGTCCGTATGTAAGATAAACATTGATTCCGACTTAAGACTTGCTATGACAGCAGGTATCCGTGAACATTTCGCATTGAACCCGGCAGATTTCGATCCTAGAAAATATTTAGGACCGGCCAGATCAATGATCAAAGAACTTGTAAAGAACAAACTGGTCAATGTTTTAGGATGTGACGGAAAAGCATAAAACATCAAAAACCAAGCATTACGAATACTAAAAAAGGAGGTTTCAACCTCCTTTTTTGTGTTCGTTTTTTCGCTTTTTTATTTTATCCTTACTACAAAGGATCAGCTTAACAAATCATTCTCCATGTTGTACTCGATTATCTTTTCGGCCACATTGGTACAATGGTCACCGATCTTTTCCAAGTTATGGACCAACTCGATGAATGACAGCCCGGATAAGGGGTTGCATTGTCCTTTGTCAAGTCTCTCCAAGTGGCGATCTCTTAGCACCTTTTCTATATTATTGACTTGATCTTCTTCTTGAGTAACCTTTTTAGCATGTTTCACATTATCATCACGCAATGCAACGATGGTATCGTTGAGCATTTTAAATAACAGTTCAAATGTTTCAGTGATCTCCTTTTCTGCTTCCTCGGAGAAGCATACTTTTTCACCTTTCTTTATAATGGCTGCCTCAGCAATATTCTCGCAATAATCACCCATGCGTTCGATGTCTCCGGCAATGTGCATCAATCCTGCTAGCCTTACTGATTGTTTGTGATTCAAAGTTCCCATAGATAACATGGTAGATAAATAGTTGACAACCTCTACCTGAATGAGATCCGTTGCTTCCTCGAGTTCAAACACCTTTTCGGATAAATCCTCGTCTTCCTTTAAATAGGCGTCCTTGGATATGATTACCGCATCCCGCGCTATTTCGGCCATACGTGCAAGCTCCTTTGCCGAAAGCTCCATTGCAATCGCAGGGCTGTTCAGGACGTTTTTGTCCAGATACACCGTTCTTTTTGCCATGTCCTTCTTATCTTCTCCTCGAACAATAAAGGTTACGATCTTGGCAAGAACAGCGATGAATGGTATCCATAGAATGGTGTTGATCACATTGAACATGGTGTGGGCATTTGCAATTTGTCTTGAAACAATCAAATATTCGAGCCCTTTTGGTGAAATCTTTTCCACAATCAATGCAAAGTATGGAATGATAAACATGAATAGGATGGAACCTGTGATGTTGAACACCGAATGTGCAGCAGCTGCTCTTTTAGCATTTTTGGTCGCTCCGATGGAAGCTAAAATTGCTGTAATGGTTGTTCCGATATTACACCCTAACAGTATGGGGATCGCTTGCTCTAACGGAATTAAAGCGCTTCCGCCTTCCGCTTGGGTAGCTGCTAATCCTTGTAACACACCGATGGTGGCACTACTGCTTTGTGCGATCAATGTAATACCGGTACCGGCGAGCAATCCTAATATCGGTTGATCCTTGATCTTCATCAGGATCTCGATAAAAGTCGGGTTGGCTGCCAAAGGCTTCATAGCTGCTGACATGACATTTAATCCCACAAACAAAACACCGAATGCAAAAATGGTCTGTCCGATGTTTTTAAGAACTCTTTTTTTCCCGGCAAACGAGAGAATAAAACCTAAAAACACAAATAAATACGCATAATCACCAATATTAAACGCAACAATCTGAGCAGTAATCGTCGTACCGATATTAGCACCGAGTATGACGCTGATAGCTTGGGGCAGCGTCATTAATTGAGCGCTGACAAAACCGATCACCATAACTGTTGTAGCGCTACTGCTTTGTATGACGGCTGTCGTCAGAGTACCCACCAATACTCCCATAAGGGGGTTTGACGTTAGAAATTGAAGAATCTTCTTCATTTTCTCGCCGGCGATTTTTTTCAAACCGTCGCCCATTTGGTTCATTCCGTATATGAATAAAGCCAAACCACCGGCAAACCCCAAAATAATTTCCATTGTAGATGACATGATCTTCCTCCGTATGTCAGATAAAATACAACCTTTTTATGTAATTTTGTTGCGGTATTGTCCGCAATTATCTATTGAGGGTTGTTCCGTACGATGTAAAATCATACATGATTTTTTAAATAAATTCAATGGTATATTTATAAGCATCGGATTTCCAGAAGTCACTATCGTTTTCTCCTAATCTGGTTAAGTAAATCTCTAAATTCATCGTCTCTTTGTTTTCTAACAATGTAAAGTTGGACAATTGTAGTTTTACTGAGTCTTTTTCCGGATCCCTGTCATCGATGATCACTTCCGTACCTTTTATAAGCAAGCCTTGTTTCGAATCCACTTCGACAATGTAAAGAGGGTAGCGGGGCGAATTTCCTGATACTTCCGGAATAGTGATGTTACCGATCCAGTATAATTTACCGTTTTTCGTACTTTTAAAGAAATCCGAAATGGTTGCCGAAGAATAAAACACTTCACCGTTGTCAAAATGCCAAGGAACCGGATCGGTAAATGTTATCCCTCCGTCATCGGAATAAGTGTACCACTTATGAGATGGTGTGCCTTTTTCAATGCGAGTGTTCCAATTTTTACTTTGTACATTAGAACCTCTGAATACAGCGATGATTCTGCCGCTGTCCAATTGTTGCACAATGGGCTCATCCACTCCTCGTGAAGATTTTAAATCGCTGATAACCACGGGCTTTGAACATTGAAGATCATAGCAATCCTTTTGTTTGTTCCATAAACCTCTGACAACAATTAAACCTTTCATGATTTGAGGGCAAGAAGGGAATATTTCCTTGATATCCTTGTCAAGCAACTTGCAGCATGACTCAACATTAGCGCCTATGGAAAACAAAAGATCACCATTGTCTAGAACCTGTATATTTGTTCCGATGTATGCGTCATTGTTCCACAGATAAGCGGGATCGTTCCAATTTTCTTCATCATAATCTGCACCTTCTTCATATTGGATCAACTGACCTTTACTCCAATTTTCCGAGTCTTTCGATACAAAAAGAAAGCAATGATCATGAAATCCTCTTTTGGCTTGACTCCAAAACAATCGATAGGCATTCTCATGGCCTCCGTCAAAAATTCTTTGCATGCTTATGGAAACAAAATGATCATATACAGGATTGTATACTTGCTTACCACCGGTTCCGATCATGATTTCATCCGAGCCTTTGGTGATATACCCGGTCTTATGAATATCCCTCCAATCACTCCATGTTTTACCGTTGTCCTGTGAGATTCTGTGATAGGTTTCATTGGTATAGTCCGATTCTGATGTTATACTGCGAACGTCCACAAGTTGTAGGCCGTTACCTTTGTAAGAAAGACTTCTGGAGACCGCTTTATTAGGTCCCGGAGATTTTTCAACAATCTCTTTTGTGATCTTGACATGATTCATAGCTACCTCCTATAATGCAAAGATTATATTTGAAATGATAATTCATTCTATCACAAAACAAGACTCAAATTTACCTAAAATTTAGCTTAAGTGAAAGTCCAAATTAAAAAATATTTGTTTACAGACTTAAGAACCTGTGCTATAATACCCTCTATTATGGGCGTTCCGCTTTATTTGCGTGTGCAGAATATATGAACGTGCCAATTCAGGAGGAAAGAACGTTGGACTTGATTAAATTAGTTGAACAAAATCAGATTAGGACTGACCTGCCGAAGGTTGATATCGGTGATTATGTGAAGGTCTTATTATCGATCAAAGAGGGAAACAGGGAAAGAATTCAGATTTTTGAAGGCACCGTCATTGCAAAAAAAGGTGCGGGATTATCCGAAACTTTCAAGGTTCGCAGAGTTTCTTACGGTGTTGGTGTAGAAAAGACATTCCCGGTCAACTCTCCGAAAATCAGTGGAATCGAGATTGTCAGAAAAGGTAAAGTTCGCAGAGCAAAATTATATTACCTGAGAGACCGTGTTGGTAAATCAGCCAAGGTTACCGAAAAGGTAGTACGTAATACATCCAAAAAGGTATCCGATTCAAGCGATAAATAAAGAGAAAAATACGGCATGAACCGAAAAACAAAAGGGACTCTATGTCCCTTTGTTTTATAAGGGAAGTATATCATTTCCCATATATGAGGATAAAAAATGGACGAAATTCGAGATAAATTAGGTCGGAACAAAGAAACCGGTATATTATATGAGATATGGCAATGGATCAAAGCCATCCTGGCCGCCGTAATCATCGCTTTGGTGATACGCGGCTTTGTATTTGAGCCTGTCTTGGTGGACGGTCCTTCCATGGAGCCTACTTTATACACCGGTGAAAAACTAATTCTATATAAACTCGGTTCTTTTTTCAAAACCCCGGAACGTGGGGATATTGTAGTGGTGGAAATTAACCAAGGAAAGTTTGCATTTTTAAAATTTTTGAACAAATCGGATTTCGCAAAAAAGGTGTTACCCACATTTATTAAGGAAGTTGATTATATCAAACGCGTCATCGCTGTTGAAGGCGATATCATGGATATCAATGAGGGATATGTATACATCAACGGAGAGAAAATCGATGAACCATATGTTCTTCAAGAAGGTGCAACATATATACGTACTGATGCTATAACATTTCCGTACACGGTACCGGCAGATGAAATCATCGTATTAGGGGACAACCGGATTAACAGCAAGGACAGCAGAGAGATCGGACCGATGCCTGTTAATTCTGTCAAAGGAGAAGCTGTTTTTCGCTTATGGCCCTTTGACAAGGTGGGAAAATTAAAGTAGATTTTCCCCTACATATCATTCAAACGGAGAAAATACAATGAAACAAATACAATGGTATCCCGGGCACATGGCCAAGACCAAGCGATTGTTGCAAGAAAATATCGGCTTGGTTGATGTCATTGTGGAATTGGCAGATGCCCGGATTCCAAAAAGTAGTGTCAACCCGGATTTTAACCGGTTATTATCGCAAAAACCACGTATCATCGCATTTAATAAATCGGATCTTGCAGATGCATCGAAGATTTCCTTGTGGAAAAAACATTATGCACATGAAGATGTATTGTGTGAATTTATAGATTGCAAAACGGGGAGAGGAATCAACGATTTATTCACTTTGGTAAAAAAAGCTGCAGAGCCCGTCATTCAAAAGGACTTGAGTAAAGGTAGGGTTTTCCGCCCTATTAAAATGATGGCTGTTGGTATTCCCAACACCGGAAAATCCACTTTTATCAATCGGGTTGCTAAAAATGCAGCAACGAAAACAGGAAACAAACCGGGGGTTACCAAAGGGAAACAATGGGTTAAGGTCAATCGTGAGATCACGATTTTGGACACTCCCGGAATCTTATGGCCGAAATTCGAAGATGAGGAAGTCGCAAAAAACTTAGCTTTTACCGGTGCCATTTCGGATGATATTCTTGATTTGCCTGATATTGCGTTTTTTCTATTGAAGCGTTTGAATACCATGTATCCGGATGCAGTGAAAAAAAGATATGGCATAGAAGACGATCCGGATGAAGGTCAAAGCTTGTTGGATTTGATTGCAAGGGCAAAAGGTTGTTTGTTAAAAGGCGGAGAGCCGGATTATGAGAGAGTCGCCAAAATGGTCTTGGATGATTTTCGTAGCAGTCGGTTAGGCTGTATAACTTTAGAAGTGCCGGACGGAGGTGACTTTTTGTGAGTGCCACAAAACCTACAAAAAGCTTCATTGATAAAGCTGCAGGCGATATGGAAATCCATGATGCATTAGAATATATTGAAGTCCAAAGTAAACTGTATGATTTGAATCTGGAACCTTTGAAGAAAAAGTATTTGAATCTTTACGAGAAATACAAATTGGAAAAGGCTCGATTGGAAGAAATGTCACGTTACGAAAAAGAAGGTTATGCAAAAGGCTATGTGCGTATCGGGGGCATCGACGAAGCGGGGAGAGGCCCGTTGGCCGGACCTGTGGTGGCAGCATGTGTCGTATTGAAAAAGGACGACTTTATACCCGGGATCAAGGATTCCAAGAAAATGACTGAAAAAGCACGTGAGAGTGTTTATGAAGCCATTATGGAATATGCTGCGGACTTTGGTGTAGGTATTGTAGATCATCATACAATAGATGACATCAATATTTTAAACGCCACAAAAAAAGCTATGATAGAAGCTATCGGCAATTTAAAAAGTCCACCGGAATACCTTTTGATTGATGCTTTGGAAATCCCGGATTACAATATCCCACAAAAGTCCATTGTAAAAGGAGACAATATGAGTGTCTCCATCGCAGCGGCATCCATCGTGGCCAAAGTGACCCGAGACCGGATCATGTGCCGTTATGCCGAAGAATATCCGTGTTACGGTTTCGAATCCAATAAAGGCTACGGAACCGCCGATCACATAGAAGCCATACACAAGTATGGAATCTGTCCTTTACATAGAAAATTATTTGTTCGTAACTTTCTTTAACATTCCATTTTTTTAATCATATTATGAATAATAACAGTTTGAAAATTGCGAATTGCAAATATGATTTATCAAGTTATGCAAAAATATTAGCAATAAGTATTGATATTTTCATTAAAAACGTTTATTATTGTTTGAATATTACTATTTGGAGGAATGGTTCATGTTATTGAGTGAGATGAATAATACGCAACTTTGCAAGATGAAGGATGAACTCTTGCAACAAGTCAATGCGTATGGAAATATGAAATTAAATTTAAATATGACGAGGGGAAAGCCTTGTAAAAAGCAACTGGACTTGACCACAGAAGTGTTAAAGGACGTTGATATATATACAAACAGTGTCGATGAATATGGCGTGGATTGTAGAAATTACGGAGAATTATACGGGATCAAAGGCCTCCGAATATTGTTGGCTCCCTTGGTAGGTGCAAGTGAAGACAGAATCATATTAGGCGGAAGCTCAAGTTTGAACATGATGTACGATGTCATGATGAAAATGGTTGTGTTTGGTGCCGATGAACACAGTGCTCCTTGGGGAACCGGTAAAAAGGTGAAGTTTTTATGCCCTTCTCCCGGATATGACCGTCATTTTGCCATAACGGAACTTCTCGGATTCGATTTAATCCCTGTGGATATGACAGATAGCGGTCCCGATATGGATCAAGTAGAGGCACTTGTTGCAAATGACCCCTCTGTGAAAGGGATATGGTGCATTCCGGTATATAGCAACCCCACCGGAGTGATTTATTCAGAAGACACGATTAAAAGGCTTGCTTGGATGAAGACAACTGCAGAAGACTTCAGAATTTTCTGCGATAATGCATATCCTGTACATTTCCTTGATCAATA
Source organism: uncultured Clostridia bacterium (assembly GCA_937894465.1). Taxonomy (GTDB): domain Bacteria; phylum Bacillota; class Clostridia; order JAAYHZ01; family JAAYHZ01; genus JAAYHZ01. Next base: position 9,009 of record CALCRE010000099.1, on the reverse strand, counting down.
TGATACACTGAGTGTGAACATATTGGATGAATGTGAAAAGGCTGGCAATCCGGATCGCACATTTGTTTTTTCATCGACATCCAAGATAACATACCCGGGTTCGGGTATTGCCATATTGGCATCAAGTAAAAGAAATATTCTATCCTATAATAAGATGCTTTCAAAGCAGACTATAGGGCCGAACAAAATGAATCAATTACTTCATTTGAGAGCTTTTAAGAGTTTTAATGACATTTTGGTTCATATGGAAAGGCAGGCTGCTATCTTAAGACCCAAATTTGATATTGTGGATCAAATTTTAAGGCGAGAATTAGAGGGCTTGGGTATTGCAGAATGGACACATCCGACAGGAGGATACTTTATTAGTTTCGACTGTATGGAAGGGTGCGCGAAAAGAACGGTTGAAATAGCAAAAAACGTCGGTGTGGAATTTACTGCAGCCGGTGCCACCTATCCTTACGGAAAGGATCCTTTGGATCGGAATATCAGAATTGCACCAACATTGCCGCCCGTCGAAGAATTAAAAACCGCTATACAAGTTCTTTGTACTTGTGTTAAACTGGCCGGTGTGGAGAAATTGCTAGAAACAAACCATTAACTTGTTGATTAAGGAGCAAAAGATGTCAACGGAGTTTTTACAAACTGTAAAGGATAAACTGAGAGATTTACCTGAAGCGTACATAAATATGGTGGATGAGAACTTCCGTAAATATGTGGACTACAGAATGGAACAAGGGCAAAGCATGGTTCGAATCATGAACGGTTTGGGGGATCCGGATGAGATTGCCCAACGGTTTGAGTTCTTTTACAAGATCCATCAAATCCACGGCAGAAGACATCAAAAAGGTGCCGCTCCTTTAATTAAAGAAGCATTGAACAAGGGCGTTTTACCACGTCAAACATACAATAACCACAAAACAAAAATGATCGTAATCAGTATATTCATGCTGATCCTGGGAGCCGTACTTACGGTTCTAGGATCGGCTTTTCTCATTGCCAACCTTGATAATCCATGGGGTTTGAACATGAGTGTAATCACATTGTCCGTGTCTATTTTCATGGGCGGTATAGGTTGTTTTTGCTACATCAGCATATTACGTTTTAAATTCCAAAATGAAATGTTATCGGCTTCCTTGGATGGATGCAATCTTCAATATTTCGGTACATAAAGAAACCGACCTGTGATCCGGGTCGGTTTTCATCTCTTTATTTATTTTCTTCTTTTAGCCTGCGCCTTGCTGGCTTTCCTCTTCTTCGAACGCATTTCCTTTGGAGTAAAAGTATTCGGATATGATTTCACCGGTTTTTTGCTCATTCATTTCGTAATAAATATCGTTCGCTTCCGCTGAACCGGGTAACATGAAGAAATTAATTTTGTCAAGACTCACGGTGGGTAAGCTTTTCGCAAGGCTTAAAAAGTCACTCATATCAGCATTCGTCTGCATATTGTCAAACACAGTTTCCAGTATTTGATTGATTTTCGTTAATCCGATAATATTGGACTTTTGTTTGACCAGCTCTCGTAGAAAGCCTTGTTGAACCTTGATTCTGCTTAAATCAGATCCATCGTAGTATTTACGCAATTCGGAATTCCATTGGTTGTTATTGGGTTTTCTGAATCGTAAATATTCTTCCGCCATTTTCCCGTCCATGTGATGAGATCCTTTGGAAATGTGGATGTGCAAGTCCTGAACAGGATCGTCATAATCCAAGTCTACCGGAACATCGATGTCCACACCGCCAAGTAAATCGATGATTTTCCTGAATGTTGCAAGGTTAATGTAGATATAGTATTTCACATTGGCTTTTAGCATGGTGGAAACGGATTCCACCGCTAATTCCGCTCCATTCTGTCTAAAATAGAGGGAGTTTACTTTAGGAAATTCTATGGCAACTCCCGGAACACGGGTGTCCCTGGGAACAGATAGCATGGAAAACTCTTTTTTATCCGGATTATAGTTCACCAAAGCAATGAAGTCTGTATTGGTCTCATCACTGTCTCCTACAAACAAAAGAAAATTTACGGGGTATTGTCTGGTATCCAGCAAATCTTCCAGATTACTTCCCGGTTTGGTAGTGGTGTCCGGATCTTTATTGTCCGGAGTTTCGGAGAACACAGGTAGATCCTCCACATTATTTATGTAATAAAGAATGCCTGAACCGAATAAAAACAAGAACACTCCTAATATAATAGTCAAAGTTACAAAAAATCTGCTTAAATTCATTGTACACCTCTAATTGTAAAGTTTATTTTATATGATCATGATTTATCATTGCTATGCCTTTATTAGATCAATGACCCTCAATATATTATATCAAACAGAGCTGATTGTAAAGAAAAAACCCTTGGTAAATGAAACCGCACAGAAATATTGGATGTGTACATTGTTATTTTCAATAAATTCATGTATTATTAAAGTTAAATTACGGAAAGAATCAATAAAATATAATTAAAATATTTAGTTAAGAAATATATCTTATTAGAAAGGATTTATATAGATCGTCTATGACTCGAGAAAAAAAGAAAGTGGCATTTATTACATTAGGGTGTCCGAAGAACACAGTCGATTCGGAGATTATGTTAAATGATTTGGTTGAAAACGGTTTTGAGATCACAGACCAGGAAGAAGAAGCCCAAATCATTGTGATTAATACTTGTGCATTTATCAACGATGCCTTAGAAGAATCCATTCAAAATATCATTCAGGCAGGTAAACTGAAGGAACATGGTACAGAGAAAATCATTGTCGCCGGTTGTCTTTCAAAAAGATACGGATTGGATGTTTTCAAAGAATTGCCGGAGGTGGACGCCATTGTAGATACTGCCAATTGTCTGAACATATCCAAAGCCATCAAGGATTCTTATGAAAAAGATCAAACTGCATACATCGGTAACAAAATCGACATCGATTATTTAAATAATAAAAGAATCTATGACCCGAGGCTTCCATATGAATATATCAAGATTGCCGAAGGATGTAGCAACAACTGTACTTTTTGTATCATTCCCAAGCTTCGAGGCGGGTACAAAAGCCGCAAACAGGAAAACATTATAGACGAATGCAAGGCTGTGATCGATTCCGGAAAAAAAGAACTGATTATTATCGCACAAGACACTGCAAATTATGGAATCGACCTGTACCAATCCCGAAAGCTTCATGAGTTGGTGTCATCCATCGCTCAATTGGATTCTTCTGTTATGGTACGGGTTTTGTATACCTATCCCGAATTTTTATACGATGAGTTGTTTGACATGTACAAGCATCCGAATGTTGCCCGCTACATGGACATTCCCATACAACATGTATGTGACGATATCAGGGATAAGATGAATCGAAAAGAGAATTTAGCTTTCATCACAGAAAAAATTAAAAAGGTGAAAGCTATGTACCCGGATATCTATATACGCACATCCATGATCACCGGGTTTCCGGGGGAAACAGAGGAGCATTTTCAAAAAATGCTGGAATTTGTGAAAAGCGATTTGATTGATTTTGCCGGAATATTCATGTTTTCACCTCAAGAGGGTACATTGGCCGAATCCATGCCGGATCAAGTTGATGACGATGTAAAACAAAGAAGGCATGAGGAATTGTACAATGCAGTGACTTTGAAATTGACCGAGAGAGTAAAAAACAGCATCGGAAAAACTTTCACAGTGCTATGCGACGGAGTTTCGGATGATGGTATATTCTATCAAGGCAGAACTTGGTTCCAAGCACCGGAGATTGATACCATCGTTTACTTTACCAGTGAAGATGAAGTGAACACCGGGGATTTTGTCCAAGTAAAAATATTGAATCATCAACAAACCGATTTTATTGGAGAAGTTATACAATGAATACAGCAAACAAACTAACATTAACCCGGATTCTACTGATACCTTTCTTTTTATTGTTTGCAATGCCTCCGAAGGCACTTGCCGGAACCGAGTTTTTTATCAATTGGGCAAAACCCATTGCTTTGGTTCTGTTCATTTTAGCGTCCTTAACGGATTTGCTGGACGGACACATTGCAAGAAAACATAATATGGTGACCAATACAGGAAAGTTTTTAGATCCTTTGGCGGACAAGTTATTGATCGCAGCTGCCATGATCGCTTTGGTATCTACAGAGGAGTTGTCCGGTTGGATCTGCTTTATCATATTGACCAGGGAGTTCGCCGTCACAGGTATCCGAACAATAGCCGCTTCGGAAGGCTATGTCATTGCAGCTAACAAATGGGGAAAATCAAAAACCGTGATGCAAATCATCGCTGTTTGCATGTCCTTTTTCCCCTGGGATTTTATACAAGGTCTTGCCGGAGTCGCTTGGGTGCTTGCTTTAATTATTACCGTCATTTCCGGTGCCATTTATGTCAAGGAGTTTTTAAAACACGGGGAATAAAGCGAATTCACTCTTGTTTTTTTATATATTTTTCGATATATTAAAAGATACTAGTGGGTGAACATAGTAGCTGGTTATAGATTTTTTGGAAAGTAGAGCGAAAGAGGGAGAAGAACATGGCAAAAAAGAATATGCCAAAAAAAATCAGACAGGAAGAGCTGGTGGAAAAATTAACATCCGACCCGTTTTTAACGGATGAAGAGCTGGCGGATTTTTTTTGTATCAGTGTTCCAACCATTCGATTGGATCGATTGGAGCTGGGAATTCCGGAATTGCGCGAACGAGTGCGTAATGTAGCCAATAACAACTTTGCCAAGGTAAGGACACTAGGAAGCAAGGATATCGTAGGAGAGCTTGTAGATATTAAACTCAACGAAAGTGGGATATCCATCCTGGAAACCTCGAAAGATATGCTTTTTGAAAACACAAATGTTGTGCGAGGCCAGTTCATATATGCATTAGCTGAATCTTTGGCCATCGCCATTATAGATGCCGAAGCCGCCTTGGTGGGAGTTGCCAATATCAAGTACAGCACACCGGTCAAAAGCAACAGCCGTTTAGTGGCAAAAGCCGAAGTTCGCCGTATGATGGAAAAAAATTTTATTGTGTGGGTGAAGATTTTTAATAATAATAAGATGGTATTCAAGAGTAAATTTATATTAGTCGCCATAAGTGGTGAAAATCGTCAAGGATCAGGAGTACTTAATGAAGAGAAATAGTATCATTATCGATGCCATGGGAGGAGATAACGCTCCATATGCTGTGGTGGATGGTTGTTATCAAGCGTTAAATGAAGTCAAGGACATTCAATTGATATTAGTCGGTCAAAAGGATCGTATTGAAGAATATATAAAAGAAAAAGGATATAATCGCAAATTGATTGAGATTGTCCATGCAGGTGAGGTGATTACCAATAACGAATCTCCGGTGTCAGCCATAAAAAGCAAACCGGATTCATCTTTAGTAAGGTGTTTCAATATGCTCAAAGGTAAAGAAGCCGATGCGATGATTTCAGCAGGTAACAGCGGTGCCATGTTAACCGGAGCAATGTTGTTGGTGGGTAGAATCAAAGGTGTAAAGCGTCCTGCACTAGGCGCGGTGTTGCCATCTCCCAACGGAAAAACCTTGTTGATCGATGCAGGATTAAACACCAATTGCAGAACAGAAAACTATGTGCAGTTTGCAAAATTCGGCAGTATCTATATGAATGCTTTATACGACATCAAAGAGCCTAGTGTCAAGCTGTTAAACATCGGAAGCGAGGAAGCCAAAGGAAACGAGGATGTTAAAGAAGCTTTTCAAATTTTAAAAAATACCGATCTTAATTTCTTAGGGAACGCTGAAGGAAGTGAAATATTATCCGGGGCGGATGTGGTGGCCACTAATGGCTTTACCGGTAATGCCATTTTGAAGTTTTACGAAAGCTGCGGGGATTTGTTCTTCCGGTTTTTAAACAATGCGTTTACAAAAAACATAATGACTAAAGCATCCTATTTAATGGTGAAAAAGGATCTGAAGGAATTAAAAAGATCCGTTGATCCGGATATTCATGGAGGTGCTCCTGTCTTGGGGATCAATGAATTGGTCATTAAAAGCCATGGAAGCTCTATTCATAAAACCTTTAAAAACGTCATCATAAAAGCAGACAGATTGATTAATAAAAAAATTGTGTCGAGAATACAAAATGAATTTGATGAATCGTAAAATCTTTATATACTGATAAATTTATCATTCTTTAAACCAATTGGAGGTATCGATGTCAAAATTAGCATTTGTTTTTCCCGGTCAAGGCTCCCAATATGTTGGGATGGCCAAATCAATGGTGGATCAATTTCCAAAGCTGGACGAATTATTGGAGAAAGCAAACCATGCATTGAGCTTTGATATGAGAAAATTAATGTTCGAGGGCCCGGAAAGCGATCTATCATTAACAGCAAATACACAACCTGCCATGTTGATTGCATCCGTCATCTGTATGACCCCGTTTTTAGATGCAGGAGCAAAACCGGATATTTGTGCAGGTTTGAGTTTAGGCGAATACACCGCTCATGTTTTGTCCGGAACATTTGATTTTGAAGACGCAGTGAAGTTAGTCAGAAAAAGAGGGCAATACATGCAGAAAGAAGTTCCTGAAGGTGTAGGCGGTATGGCTGTAGCAGTTGGGATGTCCGAAGAGGAGTTGAAACCATGCCTTGAGGAAGCTTCCCAATACGGACAAATTTATTTTTCGAACTTTAATTGCCCGGGACAGATTACCGTTTCCGGGGAAATGAAAGCATTACAAAAATATGTGGAAATCACAGAGAAGAAAGGTTCGAAAAAAAGTCTTCTTTTGAATGTCAGTGCACCTTTCCATTCTCCTATGCTAGTGGGTGCCGGTGAAAAAATGTCTATGGAATTTGAGAAAATTACATTGCATGATATGAAAGTACCGGTAATTTCCAATGCGGATGCGAAGGTAATCAACGACAATACGAATGTAAAGAATCTATTGATCAAACAGATCTATAATCCCGTCTTATGGCAACAATCCATAGAGACACTGATTCATGAGGGATATGAAACATTTGTTGAAATCGGACCCGGAACGACGTTAAAAGGCTTGATTAAAAAAATAAATAGAAACGTTATGGTGTATAATATTTCTGATGTTGCTACATTAAATCAAACATTGGAAGCATTGAGGATTTGATAAAATTTAATAAAGAGGTTGACAACATGGGATATACTGATTTATTGTATATGCATGATGTTATATATAGAAATAATTTATTATTTAGGAGGCGGCAAAAATGGCTGACGAAATTTTCGCAAAAGTAAAAAAAATAATTGTTGAGCAATTAAGTGTAGATGAAGGTGAAGTAGTACCCGAAGCGATGTTTATTGATGACTTGGGCGCTGATTCTCTTGATATCGTAGAGCTGATCATGGCTCTTGAAGAAGAATTCGACATAGAGATACCCGACAACAGTGCGGAGAAAATTGCAACCGTCGGAAATGCGGTTGATTACATTAAGGGTGTTATATAAAACATCAAAATGTAGGTCCCTAAAAGACAATTAAACATAGGGATTTACGAAAAAAATTAAATTTTTTACCGACTCTTTTTAAGTGGAGAATCGAAAAGAAGGACTGCACCGAAGGATAAAACCCTTAGTGCAGTCTTTCTTTATGTGTTGATAACTTTGCTGCTCTTTACGAATCATTTGATAAATGGGAAGGAGCAGCTCACCGCATTATGCGAATTACCTAATATGATGAGCAGTTGGTCAGAAGGCCGATTGAAAATTTTGCTATTTACTAGGATAAATGCAAAGTGGAATTCAAAACCGGCGTGACGGTAGTTAGAAGAATAAGTTAAAAACACACAGGCACTCTACAGAATTTTGAACGCAGGGTGCCCTTTTTTATTTTGTGTTTGACTCCGGTAGAATAGCCATGTCCAATAAATATTAATTTATATGCTTGGACAATTAGGGCAATCCGGACAATCTAATCTATTAATTTCCTCCAGTTTAAATTCAAGCATCATTTCCAGTTTAGTAATTTTAGTCAGTATATCGGCTACCGATTGATTTATTGCTACCAAATCGGCAATAGAAACATTTTCTATTGAAAGAGCCGCCTGTATCTTCTCGCCTTCAGCGTTAATAATATGAGCAAGACCCGCTTCCTGAAGTGCTATAGACTCAAGTAAATCAGTAGCTGCTTGACACGTAGAACACATTTCTACGACTTCGCAGGAAGGCCCACATAAAGCATCCTCTTTTTTTTGTGCAGGCGTACGTCCGCCTTTAACAGCTACGTCAACCGAAGTTTTCTCATAGACGCCTTCTAAGGTTATGCAATAAGTGACCAGACTCTCCTCTGCTTCTAAACCCACTTCAAACTTAATCCCGAAAACTCCATCAGAAGTACCCGGTTCATAGCCTGTTCCTTCTTCTAATTCAACTCCGTTTCTTGTAACTGAAAGCAGCTTTTCTGTGAGAAGTTCAGGACACAATTCAAAAACGCCAAGTACCCAATGGCTTAAGCCGGGGTTTCCTACAACTGAAACACTATAACACCAGCTAGAATTACACTCTTCTACTGTTATACCTTGAAAAGTAATAGTATAATTTGCAGTAGGGTTGATTTCAGGAACTAAAAATGAAACGCTCTGAGGACAATCTGTCATTGATTTCACCTCCTTTTTAATATTCCAATGGCACTTTGTTCTACGATGAATCTCATTCTGTTATAAAAGAGGATATGCAAACCTGCCATATCCTCTTTTAATATTGATTTTTATGCAGGAGTACTAGGGCATGGAGGACAACTAGGGCAATTTAATCTACCGATTTCCTCCAGTTTAAACTCAAGCACCATTTCTAACTTAATAACTTTTGTCAGAGTATCTGATACAGATTGATTGATATTTATTAAATCAGCAATGGAAACTCCTCCTATTCCGATGGCAGCTTGAATTTTCTCACCTTCAGCATTAATGATATGAGCTAATCCTGCTTCTTGTAGAGCAATAGATTCAAGTAAATCAGTAATTGCTTGGCATGGCGAAGTATAATGAACCCATGGTGTGAGACACAAAATCTAAAAAATAAGTTATAATAGGAGCATCATGAG
>CALCRE010000098.1 GCA_937894465.1 uncultured Clostridia bacterium | reverse complement strand
GGCAAAAGTCGCACAAGCAGACTTCAATTTAGCAGACTATTATTTAAAATTCCAAGACAAATTATGGGAGATGGTGCCGGCAGAGGGAATTGCCCGCTGCCTGACAGTGGGCACTGAAGGAGATCCGAAAGGGTATCATTGCCGATATTGCGAAGCGGATCTAAGAGCCGGGTATGGTAATTACCCTTGGATCACCAATGCATTGGAAGACCCTTGGAAGGTTCAATGCCCCACTTGTCAAAGGAGGTTTCCTTCCAATGATTTCGGTTCATATTACAAGCTCGGCTTAAATGAATACGGCATTTTTGATCCGGTTCTAGCAAAACAAAAAAATGATGAACTGGTGGCTTCGGGAAAACCGGGGTATCTAGTCAATGAATTGTATCCCGAAATGGGGGAAGACTGGGGTGTGGATGACGGATTCGGATATATTCCAAAGGATGAAAACGGAAAACCCCATATTTATCAAAATGGTGTTATAGAGCGCCACACCTATATCGGATACTACATGCATTGGGCTATTTGGCACAAAATTCGATCCGGGGGAGGTTCCCTTGTTGACGCAGTTCGATCTTTAGGAATTGCTTATGCCTATACGGAAGATCTAAGATATGGCCGTGCAGGGGGTATTCTACTGGATCGAATTGCAGACTTTTATCCGGATTTTCATTACCTATTGGGAGACGAATGCCATGGTCGGGGCTGGAAAGGTAAAGTTATTGATTCCATATGGGAATGTGGCACAATAAGGATCTTGGCAGAAGCCTACGACAATCTGTACCCTGTTTTTGACGATTCTTATGTCATTGACTATTTACATGAGAAATCAAAACAAGTGAAAATGGGCCATGCCAAGACAAACGGAACGCAAATCAGAAACAACATAGAAGACGGTATTTTACGCACAGGCTTTAATGCCGCTGTTAACGGTGAAGTATTAGGGAACTTCGGCTTTCACCAATCGGCAGTTGCAACTCTAGCGGTAGTGCTTGACACCATGCCGGAATCCGCTGAGTGGATTCATTGGATCATGGCGGACGGAGATAGAAATGTTCCCATCAGTGGTGGGAATATTGAAAGGACCCTTATTGATATTATTGATCGTGACGGTATGGGGAACGAAGCGTCCGGCTATAACGTGGGTTGGGTAGGATCCATGTTGAAAATTGCCGATGTTTTGGAAGGATATGATAAGGTTCCCGCAGCGGATTTGTATGGTAATGTGAAATTTAAAAATATGTTTACCTCATTGGCACCGGTGATTGCCGGGGGATTCTATTCACCGCAAATCGGTGACTCCGGTAGTACTGCGAGTACCGGGCTGTGGATGTCTACCGATATTGCACTAAAAGGATTCCAAAAATTCGGCGACCACAGATTCGCACAATTGGCTTATTTATTAAATGGTAACAAGTTGGAAGGTTTAAGACTGGGGATCATGGATAAGGATCCGATGGACATTCAAAGGCAATTTGATGATGTGATTGCCAAAGAGGGCACCATCGATTTAAAGAGTGATATGATGACAGGATTTGGGTTTGCCATATTAAGAGATCAACCTTCCGGCAATGAAGCAGGAAAACAGGACTTTTGGATTTATTTCGGCAAGAACTGCGGACATGGTCACCAAGACACACTCAACTTAGGCATCAGCGCATATGATTTGAATATGGCTCCGGATCTTGGTTACCCTGAGATGACCGGTACACAACCGAACCGATTACAGTGGGTTTCACAAACATTAAGCCATAACACGGTAATGGTGGACGGGGAGACGCAAAATGTGCCTTTAAACAACGGAAACGGTGGATATCCAATTCATTTTGATGACAGTGGTATGGTGAAGCTTTTTGATGTCGATGCACCCAATCAATACAACAGTACAAAAATATATAGAAGAACTCTGGTCATGGTGAAAACCGATGATCAAAGCTATGGTGTTGATTTGTTTCGCATCTTAGGGGGAAATTCTCATTTGTACAGTTTCCATTCCCAATCTGATGAGATATTCGAGACGGAAGGCCTTGAATTGATTCCGCAAACCGATGAGAAAGGCAACTATGTAGGATCTTATGCAGGATCTGATGTACCTTACGGACCTGATCCGAATTCACCGAAATCTTGGCGATATGAAACGGTTTATCCTCGGGGGTACACGTGGACCCACACTGTGAGCCGTGATGCAAATCAACCCAAGTCTTTTGCCATCGATTTTAAAGTAAAGGATTTCAACAAGGTTATAAATGATTCAACCGATTTGCATCTTCGAATGACTATGCTGTCCGATGTTGCATTCGATGAAGTGGCTACCGTAAAGGGACATACACCCAAAAAAGCTCCTAACAAAAATGTTCCCGATCTTCAATACGTATTTGTAAAACGGGAAGGGGATTGTTTGAACTCTTTGTTTACAACCGTTTACGAGCCGTACAAGAATAATCGAACTTTGAAATCAGTAGAAACAGTAGACATGGCTCTGATAAAGGGCACACCTTCTTCAAAGGATACTGCAAGGGCAGTGAAGGTGACTTTGAAAAACGGCAGGACGGATTATATTGTTTATGCAACAAATCCTTTGTTAACATACCGCATTGCCGATTTGTTTGACTTTAGAGGTTTTGTAGGTGTTTATGCCGTAAAGAACGGTCGATTACAGTTCAAATACATCAATGACGGAGATCTCTTAGACGGTAAGGTCATGGTACATGGAGCATTGACCGGTAAAGTTATAGACATCACAAGGAAGCTGCAGCCGGGTAACGAGGTCATAATTAAAGCTGATCAGGATGTGGATGCCGACGCATTAGCAGGTAAGTTTATCTTTGTAGATAACGACAAAGTGGAAAACGGTGCATACCGAATCATCAAGGCAAAACAACTTCCCGACGGGAACATTTCCCTTGGTATAGGCGATGTATCCCTCATCCGGGGCTTTTCCAAAGTACCCGGGGAGGAATATGAGTATAACATACTACCCGATCAAACATTTAGAATTCCACTTGCGTACATGATGAATGATGTGACCCGTAAATGATTAAAAATGCAATTAAGATAAAGCCGGCTATATAGCCGGTTTTGTTTTAACCAAGTAAGAAACTATAAAATCAGGATTGCTCCGGTCATACACCATATGGTAATATGTAGAAAACCATAAGCCCGGTATGCAATTTTAAAGAAAGGCTGGAACTATATGAATAAGGAATTGATAAAACATGCCTTGGATCAATTTGAAAAAGTTATTTTAGAGCAATTAAAAAGGATTGAAAGCATCAATGGGGTAGAGGATTTCATTGATTATGGAGTTCTTGATAAAATTGTAATAGGTGTTTGCGGTGGTGATGGCATCGGACCAATCATTACTGAAGAAGCAAAAAGAATTTTAGAATTTTTACTTATAGATGAAGAAAAAGAAGGGAAAGTGTGCTTTAAAACAATTGATGGGTTAACAATCGAGAATAGAGCTAATGCAGGCAAAGCCATACCGGAGGAGGTATTAACTGAATTGAAGTCTTGTCAAGTCATTCTAAAAGGCCCTACAACTACTCCGGAAGCAGGAGATAGATGGCCTAATATCGAAAGTGCCAATGTGGTAATGCGAAAGGAGCTTGACCTATTTGCCAATGTTCGTCCCGTAAAAGTACCTATAGAAGGCATTGATTGGACGTTTTTCAGAGAAAACACAGAAGGGGCCTATGCTCTCGGCAGTAAGGGCATTCATGTGAATGATGATTTGGCAATTGACTTTACCGTTGCTACTACAGAAGGTACTCGGAGAATAGCGCGGCTTGCTTATGAATTTGCAAAAAAGAATAATAAAAATAAAGTCTCTATAATAACAAAAGCAAATGTCATAAAAACAACAGATGGAAAGTTTCTTAACATATGCAAAGAGATCGGTAAAGAATATCCGCAGATCGATACTGATCATTGGTACATAGATATTACTACAGCTAAATTAATAGATAAGAAGCGTCGAAAAGACTTTAGAGTATTTATATTACCTAATCTTTACGGTGATATTCTTACAGATGAAGCTGCTGAATTTCAAGGTGGTGTAGGTACTGCGGGTAGTGCAAACATTGGTAAAAGATATGCTATGTTTGAAGCGATCCACGGATCTGCTCCAAGGATGATAAAAGAAGGTAGAGGCAAGTATGCAGATCCTTGTTCAATGCTTCGTGCTGCCGGGATGCTTCTTTCTCACATCGGATATAAGGAGAAAGCAGACCAACTTGATAAAGCCTTGGATATTTGTATGTTTTCGGAGAAACGAATCGCTATTACCGGAAGGGATACCGGATGTACCTGCAGAGAGTTCGGAGATTATGTAATGGAAACCATACAAAAGTTATAATGCATCAGTCCATAGGTTATTGATCAAACAGTGAACATAGATAATTATATATTTAAACTTATCGACAAGATTGTTGACATTATTATTGATATGCCGTACAGTTATATTAATATATTTCATTGGAGGAGATAATTATATGTTAAATGGTAGGACTATTATTGACACGATTAATTCTATTGTTCCGATTTCAAGGTTCAATAAAGGGGAAGCAAATAAGATATTTGATGAGGTTAAACAAAGCGGATTTAAAATCGTCATGAAAAACAATACACCTGCTTGTATTCTCATCTCTCCTGAAAAATACGAGGAATTAACTGAGCAACTCGAAGACTATGCGTTATATATTGAGGCGGAGAAGCGAATGAAAAATGTTAATAAAGATGATTTCATTCCTGAGTGTGTAATAATGAAGGAATTAGGTATAACCGAAAAAGATTTGGAGGAATGCGAGGTTGAAATAGATTAATGTCTTGGACGATTGAATACAATAAGAAAGCTAAACAGGATTTGTACCATCTTGATCATTCTCAACGAACACAGGTTTTAAAAGCAATTAGAAAAGTGTCTCAAAATCCTTTGCCTAAAACGGAAGGTGGCTTTGGAAAACCTTTAGGGAATAAAAGTAATAATAATCTGACGGGATGTTATAAAATTAAAATACGAACACTTGGGATTAGAGTGATATATGCATTGGTTCGTAAAGATAGGAACATGAAAATAATCGTTATTTCCGCACGAGCTGATGACACTGTCTATAAAATTGCTGCTGACAGGATATTAGATATGAGTGGTAAGAGTATTCTCCACGAAGATGAAATTCCGTTTGAGATTATACAGAATCAATCCAATAAAGTTACATTGGCTAAAACATTTTAATAAATGATAGCAAGGAGATCAGTAAATATGGAACGTATTATTGACAAAAAGGACATTATCATTGAAAACGAACATCTGCGGCTTGTTGTCGGTGGAGACTGTATTACCAAAAGTCTCATTCATAAGCCAACAGGGGAGGAGTGCTTGGCAACAGGTGAGGAAATAGCGTTGTTCTCAGTTACACAAGAGAGACCTTTTAACAATGAGGTTAAACTTGCTCATCCCAACAAGCGAACTATTTTCCAAGCCAATCGCATTTACCGTGATGGCAACAAACTTATAGTAGGTTTTGAAATTACGCCTTATGAAGCGGTGATAGAAATTGTAGAAAAGCCTATGTATATCGGTTTTTCATTGGCGGACTTTATTGTTCATCCCACCGACTACGGTGGACTTCGTATGTCTCCTCCGCCGGTTGCAGAAATGCGTATTTTGCAATTGCCTGTAAAAAACAGAGCTAAATTCGGTGAGTGGTTGAATGTAAGCTTTGACGATCACATTGCAGTGAATGTACTGTCTACCTCTCCTTATGCAAAGATCGATTCCGAAAGGCGTAAAGGTTACCGTGTTTTAACAGCTGATGCCATAAGGGATATAAAGCTCAAAGGCACGGGAGCGGCATTGATCACATGCGCTACAAGCAATTTGTTAGATGCCGTCGAAAAGATTGAAAACGATTATGATTTACCCAAAGGGGTGCAAAGTCGTCGCAGCAGTATGATCAATCGCTCGGCTTACTGGTCGGCAGACATTAATCCGAACAATGTTGATGAACATATTCACTACGCTAAGTTGAGCGGTTTGTCTTGTATGCTGTTGTATTATACATGTGTATTCCAAGAACGAGGCGGATACGGACTAAACGGGAACTATGATTACAGACCGGAATACCCCAATGGCAGGCAAGACCTTGTAAAGATGCTTGAAAAGATCAAAAATACCGGAATCACACCGGGATTGCATTTTCTACACACTCACATAGGCTTGTTAAGCAGATATGTTACTCCTGTGGCGGATCATCGCCTTAATGTAACAAGAAGATTCACTTTGGCTAAAGCTTTAGAAAAAGACGACACAGTAGTATATGTAGAGCAAAACCCTGAAGGTACAGTAATGGCGGATCGCTGTCGTGTATTAATGTTCGGTGGTGAGCTAATCTCATATGAAAGCTATGAAACCGGACCCAATCGCTTTATTGGATGTAAGAGAGGCCAACACGGAACCATGATAGAAAGTCATCCCATGGGATTGACAGGTGGAATATTGGATGTAAGTGAATTCGGGGGAACCAGTGTCTACCTGGATCAGAACTCAAGTATTCAAGACGAGATCGCAAATAAAATCGCTGATGCCTATAACGCCGGTTTCCAATTTGTTTACTATGACGGCTCTGAAGGTACCAATCCGCCCTTTGAATTCCATGTTCCCAATGCCCAATACATTGTATACAAAAAATTAGACCCGTCTCCCATCTTTACGGAAGGTGCCGCCAAGGCTCATTTTAGCTGGCACTTTTTAAGTGGAGGCAATGCTTTCGACATTTTCCAACCTCATGAATTCAAAGAAAAAATAAAAGAGTTTCCTGCAGAAGAAGCACCTCGCATGCAACAAGACTTCACAAGGCTCAACTTCGGTTGGTGGGGCTTTTGGGGACCCGGCACACAGCCGGATATGTTTGAATACGGAACAAGCAGAGCAGCTGCATGGGATTGTCCGGCCACGGTGAGGGAAAACTTAGCTGCATTTAAGTCACATCCCCGTACGAACGATATTTTAGAGGTCATAAGGCGTTGGGAAGATGTCAGAGCTAAAAATTGGTTGACGGAAGAACAAAAGAGAAAATTGCAGAATCTAGAACAAGAACATATCCTACTGATCAATGAGAAGGGAGATTATGAACTGGTTCCTTATGATCAAATAAAAGGTGCAGCTGGTGGGAGTGAAGAGATTCTTGCATTCATTTTTGAAAGAAACGATGAAAACTATGTGGTTTATTGGCACACCTCAAAAAGTGCAAACCTTTTTATACCCCTTGATGCAAAGGATGTTTCATTGCATAAAGAGCTTGGAGATGAGCCTATTGCCTTAACCTCACTAGAAGATGGAATTACCATACCGGCAGCCGGACGGTGCTACCTGAAAAGCAAATTGTCAAAGAAAGAACTGGTCCAAGCATTTGAAAAAGGGACGATAGGAGAGGTAACCCGCTAATTGAAGTGAGGAAATATTTCTGGAATAACTTGTTTCAACCGTATAAAGAGAAAACCGGCATCAGTCGGTTTTCTCTTTAAGTCTTTTTCCTCAATTTTTGGGGGATGAATGAAATCACCGGCGTGCTTTGCCACCGGACGGATAAATCTTGATTGTGATCCATCTCATCCTAAGCGATCAATACCCATTTGTAAGAATCATCTGCACACCTTTTGCATATATAAACGGAATCCGCCTCGCCTGTATTGCCATTTAGTCTAAAAGTGTTCCCTCTATAAAGTTCAGTCGCATTTGGGAGCACATTTCCACTGGTGTGTAATACCAATGAAGTTGCTGTGTCCGCTTTACATTGGAGAGCATCTTTCAAATCTTGTGTAATTTCATTCCTGAAGTAAGCGGTAATGGCGGGTGAAAGCAACGTACCAAGGTGGAGGTGCCCCACTAGGTGCTTGGAGATATTGACTATTTCTCCGTACATTGAATCAAAATGCTGCGGACTGGTGACACCATTTACTACCGGGGGATGAAACGTACAACCGATAAATTTAACAGGGTAAGCGGTATGAAGCATAAATGCCCCTGTAGAATCCGTAATTTCCCGGCTGAACTCGGTGCGTATATCACAACCGGCTACCGTGATCTGACAACGACCTTTTTGGTCCGTATATTCATCGTAGATGTGGATAGATTGTAACTCGCATCTTGTGACATAGATATCCGCTATGGCGCTTTTTGTTTGTATGGCTGCATATGGACAATCCTCTATGATAATTTTCGGTATCGGTGCATGATCATCCATGTAATCGTCATGACAGCACACAGAAAAACATATATGAAAATTCTCTGGATTTAAGAAGTCGTCGTAAGTTTTGTACGCAGTATCGACACCGACAAACTTCATGGTCGTATTCGTGACGATTTCGCCTGTAGCCGGATCGGCTCTGCCCCGTTTTGTCGTTATAAACTGATTAGGTTTCTCCCAGTGGATAAGATTGACACCTTTATCTCTCCCTATTACCCTGATGTTTTCACATAGAATATTTTTAGGGAACTTTATGCGATCTCTAACCTCGGAGAAACAACCAAATTTCGACATTTTTAGCAACCAGATGTCGGTTGTATTGTTGCTTGTATCATAATAGTCAAATACAAAATCCTTGATCGTGATATTCTCGCCCAATACTATAGGGTACCCGTAATCCGTGTCGGATGGTAAAAACGAGAGCAATCTTCCTTCGGCAAAGGAGTCTGTCTGAATCAGCTTACATTTGTCAATGAAGATGTTACCGTCCCAGCGAGCTCCGTAATCGTTACGGAATGAAATAAAGCAGTTGCCGTGTCTTCTCACATTTTCTATGATGAGATCTCCACCGCCCGTCAATGTAAACCCTTTATAACCTATGTCGCTGTCTTTGACATGGAGATTCCAGCAGTGAAAGTGAACATCAACACGGTTTAGCTTGCACTTTTCGATTGTAAAATTTTTGAACAAGTTTGTACCGAACACTCCCCAGTGGAGATCGTCACCTTCTGCAACCACATTCCGGAATGTGCTGTTTAAAACGTATTGACCACCGATGCCGTATGTGCCTTGGGGTACCTTTGTACCGTTATGATGATAGTATTCCCGAGGTATCAAGCGGACGTTCTCTAATGTGACGTCAAATGCGCGAGTGAAATTATAAAACCCTCTGTTAGGATTGGTAGAATCGTCATTGACCCCACTTTCCAGGGATAATGTCTGATTTCGAATGATAGTACGACTGCGTGTAATCAAAAATCCGCTATAAGTGTACGGATTAGGGTCTTCCAAAGAATTTTGGCCGTTGACGTAGAAGTGACCTCCTTGTACGGTAAGGTAATCTTTATCAAGAGGGTATGCAATTATGGATGTTATGGAATGGAATGTCCATGCGATATCACCGACCAGCTTGCCATGTTCCTCCACCACGAAAAACTCGGACATACTCCAGCCCGACCGTTTTCCGCTCCTTTTTGCAATTTTCGTATTGCTGTCTTCCACAACCACAAGATGGTCTGTATAATTGGAAAGAGCAGGGCAAAGGGTTGCACCACGCTTGATTTGATCGGGAGGTAATATAGCAGGATCCAAAGAAATGCATGGGTGGTTGCTGCTGACGATATATACGGGAGTGCTTGAAACATTATATTTTTCATCAATGTGAATTTTTGTCTTTCCAAGTAACGTATCAGTACGGATCTCGATCCCTCGAACAGATTTGATCCAATACTCGCCGTGGGTATTTACCACCGGGATATTATTTCGATTGGCATAATCGTGGGTGGCCTTTATCTGTATACCATCATCGTTCACACTGTCTCCTACGGCACCGAATTGCTTATAATTTACCGTTTGAGCCATCAGGTAAGCGCATAAGTTACCTTGAAGTTTCAGGGCACCGCCTCCGGCATCATATGTGATGTTACAAATCCTGTAGTTGCTCTCGCCGCCGTCACCTTCAAAGTAGTATCCTTTCGTCATAACGACCATGCCCTCTTTGAGCTTTGTGCAAGCCTTTAGATCGGCTACCGTGTCAAAAGAAGCCACAGGGTATAAGTCATGCACTTCATGATTGATTCTAAATTCTGACATCGTCAATTGCCTCCTGTTTTTGTATTTTCCCACATCTACCATTAACCGTATATTACCATTACAGTTTCAACATAGCAACATAGATAACGCCATTTCCATCTCTACGTTCAAGAGGGACAATGGAACGCTCTTTCCACAATAACGCGAATAGAAATGTCTAGAAGCGAATATGATTCTCTAGACATTTCGGAGGAAAAAAAGGAACATCTGCAGTACATTGATGTTCTTGTAATGTGGAGTATCGGCTACAATAAAACAGCAACCGGAAAAGAATTGAACAAGTCACATGCATGGGTTAGTAAACGGTATGAAGAAATACCGTACCTTGATGATTCTTTCAAGATGCATATAAAAAACTTAAATCACATCTTATCTCAAATTGCCGAGAACTTTGCAGTGGAAACAGATCGTTATTACTTTTATGAAAATCTGCATGAAGAACTTAATCGGAAAAAACCGGTTGTTTCATTGACTTGTAAATTCGAATCCTGTAGACGAGGATGTATTCGGATCATGAACGAAGTTGATCAAAAAGTTGGTTGGGATAACCAAAACATATTTTTGGATAGGCAACAGGAATTCTGCAATGTATTTAGAGAATGCCTTGGTACTTTACAGCCAAGGGAGATAGAAATACTTGATCGATATTACGGGTGTTCCGGTAAAAGTGAAACATATTCGAAGATTGCAAAAAGCCGGAGTCTTTCTCTAGAAAGAATAAGACAAATAAAAGTCAAAGCCATTAGGAAAATGAGACATCCAAGTAGATATAAGCGGATCATGGAAAGCCTGACGAAGATTTATTTTCAATAGAATCAAGACTCATTATGATCTGCTTGAAATCATGAGTGAATGATTTTGCATAAAGAAAAACCGGCTGATGCCGGTTTTTCTCTCATGCTTCTTTATAGGGAGGTTAATGAAAAAACTGTTGTTACTGTTTTAGTAAATTGAATAATACTTGTGCCGTTTCGGCGGCGGTGGTGTTCCGTTTCGGATGAATGGAGCCCTTGTCACCGTTGACGACCTCGGCATTAACCAACACAAAGATGGCATCATATGCCCAGGGGGCAACTTGGTTTATGTCATTGAAATCATTGATGCGGTTCGTGGAGATCATGACAGGTGTTTTCCCTATGGCGTGCAAGACATTGTATAACATCACGAACATTTCTTCGCGAGTGATGTTTTGCTCCGGTGCAAATCGATTGTTTCCGATTCCTTGCACGATGCCTAATCCCTTGGCTACAGCCAGATACTTGGTGTAATAAGTATTGCCGGCATCGGCAAAGGGTGAGATATTCAACAAGTCAGGATATTGCTCCGGTGTGATATCATAAGCGTTCATTAACAGGACGATAAAGCGACCCCTGGTTATAGGTGCATCCGGACTGTATTGATTGTTTCCGGTTCCTTGTGTGATCCTTCTTGCTGCAATAAAGTCCACTGCATTTTTGTACCACGCATTATCCGGTATATCGATGAATTTCACCGGGTCGTGTTTGATCATAAAATAGGAAAAGTGATTCACTGTAAATACCACAGCTTTTAAGTCGGCTACGTAGGAGCCTCTCACGGATTTCATGTCACCTTGATTTAGATACCACACAACCACTGCATGAGGATTTTCCCCTTCTTTAAGCGTATAGGGAATAGTGACAGTAGCAAATCCCCCTTTAAAATCAGATATCACTTTGTTACCGGATTTGACCGTCAATTGATACACCTTGTTCCCGCTGACCTTCTCTTTTAATTCATCTGTAAGGGTGGATAATGGAACTTCCTCAACAGATATGGTGACAGTGTCACTTGCAGATTGATCTGTTATGGCTTGTAGAGCTATGTTGTCAAAGCGAACACCGGCAATGTCCGAACTTATTTCAAATCCGGTACCCGGGCGGTTTGCCATAGTTCTGATGGAATCCGTAGGTATTTGGGTGGTAAGCCCTGTCACACCTGTCGGTGTATCCACCAAGACTCCTAATAAGTTTCCATTAATATCAGAACGATTTGCATGATTGATCAATGTTTGGATCATCAAAGCCGGGACATGTGCCATGGCTTGTGAGCCCGTTCGTATGGATAACAATCCCGTTTGAACCAAAACGTTGGGGCCGGTGCGTTCCACATTCAAACTGACACCTGTAGGTACCGCTTCGGCGGTTGTTATGGAGCTTGCTAGGATTACATATTCATATGCCACGGTTCTGCTGTTCAATAACCCTGTTTTAACGGCAATGGCTTTTAGTGTTACACTGTTGGATATGGTAATAGGTCCGGTGTAAAGAGTTTTGGAAGCAGTAGGCTCGGATCCGTCTAATGTATAGTAGATGCCGGCTCCTTCAGTTGCAGTGGTCAACACCACTTGCAGGGATTGGGAGTATGTTCCGGATGCGGTGCTTGCAACAGGGTGCATAACTTGCGTGGGAATGGTTGCACCGATGAAGTATTGGAATGATGCCACATCCGAGTCATCCATACCGACTCTAGAAGCGATACATTTTAATACACCGGTTTTTTCCATGACCACAGGTGTTCCGTTGTATACAAAACTCAATGGAGTTGGTGTGGACCCGTCTGTGGTGTAGTAAATGGTGGCACCTTCCGTTTGCGTCGTAAGTGATATGTATTGCGCATTAACGTAGCTTCCTTGCGGTACATTCGAGCTCGGGGATAAAGCCTTTTCACGGGATACCACAGAGACTTTATCTGTGGTTAGATAGCTTGCTAATTTTACACCGGAGTAGCTCTTAGCATTTTCAAGCACAGTCACATAATATCTCTCCGGCGTAAACCCGTCTTCTTTGAATTCTTTGAAGCCGCCCGGATAATTTGTCTCATCTACAATGATCCTGATACGTTTTACAAAATCCTCTGTGGATAAAACATCTTTTTGATAAGTCATTCCCTCTTTATAGGTAGTATTCTTAGCAGTGATGACAAACTCTATATCTTTTATGGGTATGGGGGTGTTGTTATCATCAAACAACTGTATATTGGTTTTCTTACTGACAGGCTCTATAATGCTTTCTCCTTGCATGTATAGTTCAAATTCAATTTCAAAACCGGTGTCATTCAGTGCCGCTGAAGATATAACCGGTGTTTTGAGGGATAGTAGGCCGATGTGCACTTTATCATGTAGAGGGTCAACTTCCATGGGTTTGCTTTCGGAGGGAATGTAACCTGTGCCGTCAAAGGCAACCTTCCAGAAACCCGAGGGGACATCCCAGGCAAAGCGACCGTCTGAACCGGTGATTTGCGGGTTATTTTGGCCTGTTTGTTCGGCTTCACTCCAGAAAGTAAAATCACCGTTTATAGCGTCACTATACAAGATGCTTGCTTCTACACCGCTGATCCTATTTGTTTCGATGGTTTCAAATACATACCCGGATGGGTCAATCAACCATGTGATCTTTTTCTTTTTTTCTTTTTTAGCAGCTCGAATATCTTGTAATTCCAATTCCGCCAAAATACTTCGCATAATGGAATCCCACATCATATTAAGTTCACTGCCGGTGGAGTCATTGTACCAACCGCCTCCTAAAGAGGTTATGACACTCAAACCTTTACCTAAAGGTCCTGCATATCCGGATACATAGCCGACTCCGTTGAATACATTACTGATGGTATAATGTTTGACCGTAAGACCGCTGTAATCTCTAATCTCTCTTGCCAGTGTATCGCTTACAGATTTGTTTTCGATCAACCGCAATGCATCATACAATGTTTGAGCGTCTTTTGTGGTTCTGCCTCGGAATATATTCACTGCTAACGCCACACCGCCCACAGCATTCATGGCAGAGCCAAAGCGACCTAATTCAGCGGGAGCACCTTTTAGACCTTCGTAAATAATCTCTCCGACATTTTGCAGGTTACCGGAGTGCTCGATGACTGAAAGAGTCGTATCCGTAGCACCTTGGGTCTTCATGGATGCAACGGACATCAGTTTTGCAGGCGGATTGATCACCGCATCCAAGGCACTGTCAAAATAGATCTTTCTTGTGACCTTACAACTGATTGTTCCGGTTTGTTGCGGGAATATTTCTACATTTTCATATACCCAATAGTTTCCTTGTTGGGTTGTTACTTTACGGTATAGACGCGGATCCAACATACTTTCAGTTACACCGCTGTTCTGAGTGTATGTAGCATTGTAACCGAATGTACCTCCGCCTTCTAAGTTCATGGAAAACTTATTGGATGTGGGTGTACTTTCAATGACATTCATATTGGTGCCGTTTCGGAAAGCAGAAGGGATCTGAGCCGGATCCCCTTGGGCCGATGAAGCTTCTAGAAAGTCGGGAACTGTGCTTCCGGTGAACAAGGACAGATCATCCAATGATTTTAAACTGTATTGGATGTATAAATCGTCTATATAGCCGAATGTGTCGGTCACTGACCATTCCGAGTATGTTTCTTCTCCTTGAACGTCCCGCACCCATTCTGCCGGGAATGCGTTTTCCGTTCCCTTATAGGAGATCACCACTGCAGCAGAATCCACTTGACTTTTTAGCATGTTGTTGATTCGGAATGAAATTGTGGTCATATGGCGTGGATTATAGGATGCGTATTGTCCTTCTACAATGTCATCGAAGTAGAATTCTGTTGAAAGAGTTGAGCTTAGTTGATGAATAAATTTTACTTTGCTTGTATATGCCGATGCAGTACGACTAAGGACTTCAATGGCTTTTTCCGGGGTGATATATTCATTTTCCTTATAGGTCATTTTACCTGTGATAAACCGAACACCCGGTTTATCCGGTTGCGTCAAGGAAGCAATAACGCTGAAGCTGTTGCAATAATCGGATTCCACAGTGGCAATTTTAATATCGTCGTCATAAATATCCACTATGATGCCTTCGGGAGCCTGCCCGGTGATGGTTACTGATTTTGCGGCATCTCCTTGCAATACTTGCTCCGGAACGTTAAGAATTAAGCGATTGACATTTACTTCCTCATAAAGAGTATCGAAGAAGGTCACTCCGTTCATAGTGTAGTTGATCGTGATTCCGGCCACAACCGATTGCTGTGTGTCTCTAGGCAATATTATATATTGCAACGTATGGGACAGGTTTTTCTTTGCTTCCCCGTAAAAACTCATGGCGCTGCTACCGGTGATCGCTTTACTATCTAAAAAGATGCTGTTGTCTTTTGTGACATAAGTCCATATGTCATCAATTCTGATCCAATTGAGCTCTACATTCTTACCTATGGTAGATTCCCAGGGTTCCATGCGTAGAACCACCCGCACTTCACCGTTTTGAGTATTGGGTGTATATTGAGTAGACAAACGTATTTGGAATGCACTTAGCATGTCATTGCTGATGATGTCCGGTATGCCCAGATCGTCAATACAATTCATGACACCGTTGTGTAGCGTAACCGCTTTTTCTGTGTAGTAATTGGAATCGAGTCCCAAGGTATGAAACTGATCTAATGTATTTAAATTTTTGATACTGTATAAGTTATATCCTCTGACTAGAAGTAGCGTATAATCTCCTTCGGAAAGCAAGAGTTCTTCAGTGGAAAGGATCCCGTTTCCGCTAAGAATTCCTTTCTTGTTACCGGTTTTATCGAACAGAAGTAGGTAATTTACGGGTGCATTTCCTTCTTGGTCGGGTGTATTGACCGAAATGACACCGTGTTGCATAACGGATATGTTCAAAAATCCGCTGGCATTTCCGTCTAAGGTTACAGTATAGGAAGGTTCGACAATGTAAAGGTTCGAATTGAATGTAAAGGATACGGTTTGATTCGCATGACTGAGTGTATTGTCTTGAATTTGTATGTAGTTATTATATGGAAGAAATCTTGGCGAAGCAGTTAAACCCGTAGATCCGGTTAAATATAGCATATAAGGATAACCGGGCACATCCGGTAAGTCCTCTGTTTGATCAAGAGCTACAAGAGGTTTCACGGTTACATTCACCCTTATTTTATTCTTATCCAAATAGGACAATCCGGTATCAAGTGTTATATTTTGCAATGCAGGTGTGAATTTAACATTTGAAACTTCGTATCCCGCCTTATAAAAACTGATATCTGCTTGGGTGTCGGCATACAATGACAAGGTATAATTTCCTTGGGCGTCAGTGACGGCACTTACCGAATGACTGAATTTTTCGATATGATTGGTTACCGTCTGAACGGCTTGCACCTGAACAGCTTCGATTGATCTGTCGGATATATTCGTATCCGTGACTTTACCGGTTACTGTTACCATAGAAAAGGGCTCTAAAACAATGGTTTCAATCTGTGACTGATCAGTCAGTGTAATGGTTTTTTCTGCAGGCAACTTATATCGCTTCAGATCGGTATCATCAAGATGTACTTGATATGTCATTTCTTGACCCATATAAAACCCGGTGTTTACTTCATCCGAGTATACATACACGGTTTGCATATATTTTCCGTTTTGATACTTGCAATCAATATAGGTATATGGATTTTTCGGATTGGTATAAACAAATTGAAGTGTGGCAGGTTTCAATGCATTGCTTAAGGATATTTTGGCAGGAGATCCGGGTAATGGGGTAAAGGATCCGGTTGATATTTGTAAGGAATACCGGGTATTAAATTTCCCATTGTTATAGATGTTGCATTCTCGGTGATGTGTTGGTAATTTGTATCGTAGGGATCCTCAGATATAACCGATAGGAACATGTTGTTATACGCACCGTTCTCATTGTCAAGTTCAACAAACCGAGCCATTGCCATTACAGGCAATTGAATGCTTTCTTCCACAAGAGTTGTATTCTCCGGTGTACCGGGATCAGTCAACTTGTATTGAATGGACAGGATTTCCATGGCATCTTCAGGAATGGTAATACTTCCTTTGTAGGAGCCGGGTGAATTTTCGTTTTCGGCTACCATGCAGGATACAGATACTTCCGGCAGTAGTTCTGTTTTATATTTTATTAGTACTTCGGGCAAATACCCCGGTGTTCCGTACATATAGAAGTTAGCAATACTCCCGGATGTAATAAATCGAATATTGTTAAGATAAGAAATATCAAATGAACTCGAATTTCTTGTCACAGTAGCTTCTTCAGTTACCGATACTTTCAATTGTACCGGATAAGTGGAGGCTCCCTTAGAGTTTTCTACTACAAGAGATACGGTTTTGGCATTTTCAAAATCATCTTTGAACATTACACTCTTTGAATAATGGTAAATACCGTTTTTACCGGATGTACGATACAAAAGAAGAGGTTGCTCATTCAATACATCGTTTGATTCGGAATAAAAAACCACTTTCCCGGTAAGATCCGGTTGTGTGTGTGTGAAATACAATGAATAAGTCAAAGCTTTATTTACTATATAGATGTCTGCAGCTAAGTTCGCTCCGGCGATTCCAAAGAATTGGACAGGATCTAATGTAGCATTGATATAGGTAATGGAATCGCTTAGCGTGACTTGATCGCCTTCCGATGTTTCAAAGAGGAAATACAATGTTTTTTCCCCGTAGCCTTCGCTTAACATATAGGTTTCCGGTATAGAAGTCAACCAAGGTGAAAAAGAAAGATCCGCTAAACTCTCTGCTATTTTTACTTTTTGGTATGAACCGAATGTCCCTTTTAGGGTGATGTCCCGCTTATCCGTATAATCGCCTTCAATAGTGACTGTCGGCATCACTAGCTGCATTTGCGGAATGATTGCGGTGTCAGCAAAGCCGTTTACCAATGTGTCACCGATTGTAAGGTAAACGGTATACCATCCTAAGGGCAGTGTATCTGCCAAGGCTTTTTCCACCACGAGTAACGAGTCGGATTGGAACGTTGTCGGGAAGCTGATCACCGTGGGATTCAAGGAACTTGTACCTCGAGGTATGAACCGGGCTGTGTATTGTACATTAGAATCAAAACTCATTCCGTTGATTTGAATGTTTCCATGGATCTGAGATATATATGAAAGGGATGTTTGATTGTCGGTGTTTTTAAAGATTAGGGTACTTTCTAAATGGACGTAAAAATCTACAATACCCATAAATGAACTGCATGCTTGCAAAGGTTGTTGATCATAAAAGACATTTAGACTGTATTGACCGGACAACAATTCCGGTGTGACACAGGTAAGGGTCAACAACCCCTGCTCAAGTGTTTCGGTGACTTGAAGGGGAATGACTCTTTTATTTAAATCGGTCATGGAAACAGAGAACATATTTTCACCTAGAGTAAGATTCATAGGATATCCCAAATAGATTTGGAAACTGCCGCCTGCCGGTATTTCCGGAGCACCCATATAAAGATCAATTAAATCCAGGTCAGTGGTGCCATTTTCATTTGTCCCCTTGTACCTGCTTAAGGTTGTTTGGTGATACAACATTCCGTCATATAATATAGATAGGGTGCCTTCTTCATTTACAGGCAATAATATAGATCCATGAACACTTTTTAATCCGTTACCTTGATCCTCCCCGGAAATTTGCTGTAATGTTACCGATGCTCCGTTTAAATTGGCAGACAGCTTCCCCGGATCCGATAATCCGGTTCCCGTGAGTTCAAAATAGATCATGGTATCACCGGTGCCTATGGCAAAGTTATGTTTTGAGTCAGCTTTCATATAGCCGGTTGTATCATGATGATGACCTTGTTCCGGATCGAATGTGACGATCGGGAGACTGTTCAAAATAATAAATTGGCTCGGAGTGGGTTTGGTATGGTCAATGACAAATATCGGTGACATACTGTACTTTGTGCGGTTAGGTTGCTGTTCGGTGCCGTGTGCACTTTTTCCGGTGACACGGGCAAACAAAGATTGTCCGGCACTGTAGTTTAAAGGATTGAGTACAACATCTCCTTCCAACTGATAAGCACCGTTTTCAATTTTGTACGCAACGATATCTTGCATGGTTCCTGCAACCGGTAAAACACCGGCCGGTACCGGAACTTCTTGTTCATTTCCCGAGCCCCAATTCATTCTTTCAGCGACAACCAACTCCACAGTAAAATCCTGTGCAGTCAAATCCTTTGCAAATCCGAATGTTTGCAGGCTTAAGAAGACAGATTGTGTATTTGATGCAATTTCAACGGGTTGAAAACCGAATACAGACGGATAATAGGGTTGTGCTTCCACTGTAAAATAGGTGCTGATCGAAGGGGTGTAATATTTACCTTCAATATCTCTCATGAGAATATGATATGGAACTCCTTCTTCTAATACTTTGCCGCCGTCCATGCCCATCTTGAATAGATAGCGGTCTTTTCCGTCGTTATCTTTTAAGGGAATTCCCTTATCAACTTGAGATGCGACAGGAGTATAGTCATATGAATAGGTATAGGGATTATATGTAGCCAGGCATATGACAGCGGTCAACTCACTTAACCCGGTTCCGTAATATTCCATATAGAAGGTGTCATCCCCAGCGGCGGGATTAACACCTTCCCAATCGATGTAGCCTGCATAGACTAGGTTTGGAACCTCGCCTTGGGCGATCACCGGTGCTGCAGGTATAACAGGCAGCAGGGAAAACAGGACGGATAGACACAAAAACCAACAAACAAATCGTTTCATAATTTTGTCCCCCTTTTCAAAAAGACGGTATTATACGCAATATCATATTATGAAAAGATGTTGTGCAAGACATCATCCAAAAGATGGATTTTTTATAAATTTGTACTCATACTTTAGTATGAGAGACATTTGATTCTAATAAGAGTGCATCAAAGCACATAATGATTCATCTATGGTATTGGAACATAACCGATAATTTTTGGGTCTAAAAGAGGACAAGAAAATTTGAAGGGAGATATTTGATGAGAAAAATACTTATTTTACTGTTGGCATTTACAGTGTTGTTTAGCTTTGTAGCATGTAACACCGATACCAACTTGGAGGGGGATCTTGAAGACATCTTGGCTCAAATTTATGAAACAGCGGAATTGGATGATGAATTCAGACAATATGTGATCGGGCGTTTAAACACTCAGGAGATACCAATGGAAAACATGCAGTACTTTTTGGGAGTGGAAGGTTTGGAATTTCTAGAAGCAATTGCATCGGAACCGATGATATCAGCCCAAGCCTATTCCTTGTGCTTGGTTCGAGTAAAAGAAGATGCTGACATAGAAGCAATGAAGACTTCTATAAAAGAAAACGTGAATCCTAGAAAGTGGGTCTGTGTAGGTGTAGATCCTGAAAATGTGATTGTGGACAGCATCGGGGATGTCATCATCCTTATTATGACCAACGACTATGCTAAAGAGTTTCACGATGCATTTCTTGCACTGAAAGAATAAGAGCAACAAATACGGACTGTATGTAATTACCTGTACTGCCATAAAGTAATCAAGGTAATTTGAACAGATTCGGGAACCTATTCTCATATGCTCCGTCTAAAGTATCGTAATCAATTTATTAACAAAGGAGAGTTTTAATGAAAAAATTACTTATGGTACTGTTAGCATTGACAGTCGTGTTCAGTTTTGCAGCATGCAAAACAGAGGGAAACGAGAACAAGGAGCCAAGCATCTTAGAGGGTAGCCTTGAAGATATCTTAGCCAAAATATATGAAACGGCTGATTTGGAAGAGTCCGATAAGAATTTTATTAAAGAAGGTTTACAAACCCAAGAAATTCCGGCGGATAACACAAAATACTTTTTGGGTAAAGAAGGCATGGAGTTTGAGGAAGCCATTGCTTCTGAACCCATCATGTCTCCCGGTGCATATTCCTTGTGCTTGGTACGTGTAAAAGAAGGAACCGACATTGAACAAATGAAAAAAGACATCAAAGAGAATGTGGATCCCATGAAATGGATTTGCGTTGGTGTGGACAAGGAAAATGTTATTGTAGACAGTATTGATGACGTTATTTTCTTGGTCATGAGCAATACCAATGCCCAACAAATGCATGAAGCATTCCTTGCACTGAAGGATTAATATGCTGTTCTCTAGTATAAGTTTTCTGTACTATTTCTTGCCCGCGGTTCTGATTCTGTACTTTATAGTACCGAAGAACCGAAAAAACACGATCTTATTAATTGCCAGCTTGTTCTTCTACTTTTACGGAGAGCCGAAGTATGTGGTTTTGATGATCTTGTCATCGGTTTCAGGGTACCTTCACGGGTTATGGATTGAAAAAGCAAAGGTAAGCGGTAACAGTAAGTTACCGCTTGCGTCTTCTATCGTCATTGGATTTTCCGGGTTGCTGTTCTTCAAGTACACAGACTTTTTTATTCAAAACACAAATTGGTTGTTTAATACGAATATCCCGTTACTTCGGTTGGCTTTACCCATCGGGATCAGCTTTTATACATTCCAGATCTTATCCTACACCATTGATGTATACCGAGGGGAAGCAAAGGTACAAAAGAACCTGTTTGACTTTATGACCTATGTCACATTGTTTCCCCAGTTGATTGCAGGGCCTATTGTTCGCTATACTACCGTAGAAGCTGAACTAGCTGAGAGAAGCCACTCATTTAAATTATTTGCAGAAGGTGTCAATCGTTTTGTCATAGGGTTATCGAAAAAAGTGATATTAGCCAATACATTAGGAGAATTGGGGAAGATATTTGCAGACTCCGGTCAAAAGACGGTGTTGTTTTATTGGATTATGTCCATATCCTTTATGTTGCAAGTCTATTTTGATTTCTCCGGGTATTCTGACATGGCCATCGGATTGGGTAAAATATTTGGGTTTCAGTTCCTCGAAAATTTTAATTATCCCTTTATCGCCAAAAGCGTATCCGAGTTTTGGAGAAGATGGCATATGTCACTAGGCACTTGGTTTAGAGATTATGTCTATATCCCTATGGGAGGAAATCGTGGTTCCACATGGAAATGGTTGCGAAATGTAGCGGTGGTATGGTTTTTAACCGGGTTTTGGCATGGTGCTCAATGGAACTTCATCATATGGGGATTGTACTTTGCTTGTTTCTTGGTGTTGGAAAAGTTTTGGCTGAATGATTTTTTCAAAAAGTTACCATCCTTGTTCCGAAGGATGTATATGTTTTTTGTTCTTACAATCAGCTTTGTGATCTTTAATGCTGATCGCTTGGGAGATGGAATACAAAACTTAAAGGGCATGTTCGGTTTGTTGAAAGTACCTTTCACAGGGCCTGAGACTATGTATTATTTAAGAAGCTACGGATTGATGCTGATTATTGCGTTCATCGGGGCTACTCCTTTGGCGGCAAAAGGTGTCGCTTGGATCAAGGAACGAAAGCATGGAAAGTCGGTTATGAATTTTGTGGAACCGGTGTTTCACGGGTTGATGCTGTTGTTGATCACCGGCTATTTGGTGGACGGTTCATTTAATCCCTTCTTGTATTTTAGATTTTAAGGATTTTCGGAAAGGAGTTATCTATGAGGGAGCGAGTTAAAAATATTTTTGTAACAGTAATATTTTCCCTATTGTTAATCGGATTTTCGGTAGCAAACATCATGACACCGGATCTTGAATTTTCAAAAAGCGAACGTAGAAAATTAAAAAACCTTCCTGAATTTTCTTTTCAAAGTCTTTTTAGCGGGGATTTGTTTGAGGATTTTGAAAAATATACACTGGATCAATTTGTCATGAGGGACTTTTTCAGAGGGGTCAAGGCATGGAGCAAATACAATGTGTTCATGCAAAAGGATAATAACAGAATCTATATCATTGACGGTAATGTAAACAAAATGGAGTATCCGCTGGATGAAAGATCCGTTATACGAGCAGCTGAAAAGTTTAATGAAATAAGGGAGAAATATTTTCAAGGGAAAAATGCATATGTCGCTGTTATACCGGATAAGAACTATTTCTTTGCACTAGGTGGGTATCTGTCCATGGATTATGAAAAGATGGAACAACTTCTTAAAAAGCATATACAAGGTATGGACTATATTGATCTATTCTATATGATGGATCAGGATATGTATTACAAAACCGACATCCACTGGGATCAAGAGAGAATTATCCCGGTTGCAAAAGGGCTTTTAGAAGCTATGGGAAGAGATCACACCGGAGACATACACTATGAAAAGAAAACCCTTTACCCCTTTCACGGTTCTTACTACGGGCAGGCGGCAGTAAAGGTAGAACCGGACAGTTTGGTTTACTTGACAAACGATTTGTTGGAAAAAGCAAAAGTTTATGATTATGAAAAGCAAACCTATATAAGTGTGTATATGCCGGAGCTGTTCGAGGGAATGGATTCTTATGACGTGTTTTTATCAGGTGCAAAACCCTTGTTGACCATCGAAAATCCTGAAAACACATCTGGTAAGGAATTGATTTTGTTCAGGGATTCTTTCGGAAGCAGTATTGCCCCATTACTATTGTCCGGCTATTCCAAGGTGACTTTAGTGGACATACGCTATGTCTCATCTACCATATTAGACCGTTATCTGGATTTCTCACAAGATCAGGATGTGCTGTTCATGTACAACACATTGGCCATCAACAACAGCGCGATGCTGAAATAACATACAAAACAAAAAACAGAGAAAAATAAATGTAAATAACACATGCAACAGATCGTTGCTTGTGTTATTTATACTTAAAATTGTATGATTAAATGGTAATGACTAAATAAATTTGTTAAGGAGAGAGACTGATGGGTAACGAAAAATATTTTGACCAAAATGTTTTGATGTATGATCAATACAGACCTACATATGGCAAACAAATCTATGAAGACATTCTATCTGTAAGCAAAATCACCCCTGCAAGCCGAATCCTTGAAATCGGATGTGGCACCGGTAACGCAACACTGCCATTTATACAAACCGGAGCACAAGTTACGGCTGTTGAACTTGGCGAAAACTTAGCCGGTTATACCGCTGAGAAATTCTCGGATTATCCTAATTTTAAAGTGGTCAATATGCCTTTCGAAAAATACAAAACAGATGACAAATACCATTTGATTTTTTCTGCTACAGCATTTCATTGGATTGAAACTGGTTTTGGTTATCCACGGTGCCATGAGCTTTTAACAGATGACGACATTCTGGCAGTGTTTTGGAACACGCCGCGTATATCAAATCAAAATCTTGATTTAAAGCATCGGATTCAAGAGTTGTATCACGAATACCTTGACGATTCAACTGATGATATTAATGTGGATGAGTGGTTCGAAAAACGAAGCAAAAATTATCAATACATCATGAATCTATATGGCTATCGTGATTTGAACTCAAAGATCTATTTTGATACACGTGTCATGAACGCAGACCGATATATCGGGCTTTTACATACCTATTCCAACCACATGGCATTACCTAAGTCTAAAAGAGATCTTTTCTTCGGTAAAATCTATGCTGTCATCAGTGAATACAAGTCCGTCATTATTTCAGATACAATCGATTTGCATATGGGAAGAAAGTAAGTATGCCATACACTAAGAAAAGGAATACTTGAACCGTGACACGAAACCATCGAATTCATGGAGCATGTGTTTTCTAACAGCCACATATAACTCTTCCCAAGAAGTATATCCTGTTTCATGTACAATGCGCGATGTTGAAATAGCTGATATTTGTGTTATCAACCTTTTAGTTGATATTTATCGGTGATGATTTTTTCAAACACCGCTTTATCAAAAGACTCTTGATAGAAAAAATGTGCCGTAGAATCGCCGCCGAATTCGCAATGCTCTAAAACAAACTCATTTAACTTAAATTGTCGATAATATTCCAACAGAGAATCAGATGCTTCAATGTAAGATAGAAGCCATACATTTGTATAGTGAT
>CALCRE010000097.1 GCA_937894465.1 uncultured Clostridia bacterium | reverse complement strand
TTTCCATACCTATCGCCATATTAATTTGGCTTATGATTTATCCCATGATGTTGAAGGTGGATTTTCAAAGTATAAGGAATGTAGGTAAAAATCCTAAGGGATTGTATGTCGCATGGGTGACAAACTGGCTTATAAAGCCCTTTACAATGTTCGGAATTTGTTTTTCTTTGTGATATTCAAAGCATTTATCCTTTCGGATCTTGCTAAAGACTATCTGGCAGGTGCCATACTTCTTGGAGCCGCACCTTGTACGGCCATGGTATTTGTATGGAGTCACCTGACAAAGGGAAACGCTGCATATACGGTGGTGCAGGTTGCAACAAACGATTTGATCATACTTGTTGCATTCACGCCCATCGTGGCTCTTCTGCTTGGTATCGGTGGTGTGAAGATTCCATGGGATACGCTGATTTTATCTGTTGTTTTATTTGTTGTTATACCCTTGGCAGGAGGGGCCTTAACGAGAAATGCCGTAATAAAAAACCGTGGAAAGGAATATTTCGAAAACAGTTACATACCAAAGTTTAGTAACGTGACAGTAATCGGTTTGTTACTCACTCTTGTTATTATATTTTCTTATCAAGGTGAAGTGATTTTAAATAATCCCCTACACATCCTTTTGATCGCGATACCGCTGACGATCCAGATGTTTCTAGTATTTTTCATTGCATTTCTTGCAAGCAAAGCATAGAAGTTGCCTCATGACATTGCTGCCCCTGCAGGAATGATAGGTGCTTCGAACTTCTTTGAATTAGCAGTTGCAGTAGCCATTTCTCTTTTCGGGACAAAGTCCCCTGCAGCATTGGCAACCATCGTCGGTGTTCTGACTGAAGTCCCGATTATGTTGATGCCGGTAAAGATTGCGAATAAGACGAAAGGTTGGTTCCAATATGAATAAAACAAGAGTAGCATTTATCTGCGTCCATAATTCTTGCCGAAGTCAGATTGCAGAAGCCCTTGGTAAGTTATATGGAGCAGATGTTTTTGAAAGCTTTTCGGCAGGTACACACTTAAAAGATAGAATTAATCCGGATGCCGTGCGAATCATGAAACAGCTTTACGGGATTGATATGGAGCAAACACAGCGTCCGAAACTTCTAGAGGATATTCCTCCTATGGACGTGGTGATTACAATGGGTTGCAATGTGGAATGTCCGTATCTTCCGTGCAAACGTCGTGAGGATTGGGGTCTTTTTGATCCTACCGGAAAGAGCGACGATGAATTTATGAAGATAATCAAGGAGATTGAAGCGAAAATTAAGAATTTGCAAAGAGAATTATCGATTGATTGATCATATTTTTATTCCGGTGTTTTTCTATCAAAATGAATACAAAACAAAGTCTTGGCCAATATAACGTAAAAAACACATCGGAGGAATAGAGATGACGGAAAAAGAGAAAGCGGCAAAAGGTCTGTTGTACAATGCAAATTATGACCAAGCATTGATAGAGGAACGAGTATATTGTAAAGGTTTGTGCTATGAATATAATCAATTGCACCCTTCTAAAACCACCGAACGGGAAAAAGTGATACGAAAGATTCTTGGAAAAACAGCCGAAGACTTTTTAATTGAACAACCTTTTGTTTGTGATTATGGTTATAACATTGAAATCGGGAATCATTTCTATGCCAATCATAATTGTATTATCCTCGATTGTGCAAAAGTGACATTCGGGGATTATGTATTTATAGCATCAAACTGCGCTTTTTATACAGCCGGACATCCCTTGAATGTGGAAACAAGAAACCGGGGACTGGAATTTGCTTATCCCATCAAAATCGGAAACAATGTTTGGATTGGTGGAAATGTTGTGGTGCTGCCGAACGTAAATATAGGGGATAATACAGTGATTGGTGCCGGAAGTGTCGTTACAA
This sequence comes from uncultured Clostridia bacterium, assembly GCA_937894465.1. GTDB lineage: Bacteria > Bacillota > Clostridia > JAAYHZ01 > JAAYHZ01 > JAAYHZ01. Next base: position 19,651 of record CALCRE010000097.1, on the reverse strand, counting down.
AAGATATCCCCTCTAACGTCGTTGCAGTGGGAAACCCCTGCAAAGTTATTCGTGAATTAACAGACGAAGAGAAAAAATAGAAATCAGCAATGACCTTTTAGTTCATCCCTATATTAAATCCTCATCCCATGGTGCAAAAAGCTGGTAATGAGATCGCCTTTTTCATACGACTTTTTGCTGTTCAAATCTCCTTTGTTTTTTATACGTTCTCTTATTGCAATAGTACGCTCATTCCCGTGTCGTTCTATCTTTGTGACACTTCAGAACTTTATCGGCATTGTCTGTTCTTAAGGTTAATAAAAAAAATTATATAGTGAAAACTTTTTAGTGAGTCGTAAGGTATATATAGTGAATTGACAAACAGGAGGTGACCAATGGATGATATCCTGCTGCAGCGGGTTAGAAACAAGGATAAGGAAGCATTTGAAGTACTGTATAATCGATATGCCAATTACGCCATGAGAGTAGCGGTTGCAGTAACCAAAAGCAGTACATTGGCTTCAGATGTGGTGCAAGAGACGTTTATACGTGTATACTACAATATCGATAGATTCAAATACGGTCATTCGTTTGAGCCTTGGCTATATAAGATATTGATTAATGAATGCAAACGTATCCTGAAAAAAGGTACTAAGATTACCTATATCAGCGACTATATTGAAACCGGTTCTGATATCCCACAGGTGGACGAACATCATTTTGAGGAATATGAGGTATTGTATCGGGCAATAGAAGATCTGGACACCAAGTTCAGAGTACCCATTATATTAAAGTATTTAAAATGTTTCAAGGAATCTGAAATTGCTGAGATTATGGAACTAAATATCAACACCGTAAAATCTCGTTTGTTCAAGGGAAGGCAAAAGCTGAAAAAAATGTTGACCCATCGGGAGGAAAAGGAGGAGATCAAATGACGCAGAAAGATTTTGATGAAAAAGTTAGTGAAGCTTTAGAGAAGGGAACAAAACGATTTACTGAGGAATTACAAGAAGAAAATTTTATAATCACCATGAAGAAAATAAATGAAATCGATAAGGGGGATAGAAAGATGCCGAAAAGAAAATCCGCGTTGGGTAAATTCATTAGTGTTGGCTCGGCTGCAGCAGTCATACTTGTCTGTATAAGTGTTACGCAGCCCGGTCAAGCTGCACTGGCTAAGATCAAGAAGTACTTTGAACCGGAAAAACAGGTTGAAATCCAAGTAGAAGGTGACAATGAGATTATTGACAGTAAACTGCAGCAAAGTGAAATGGGTTATATAATCTATTATGATCAGGAAAGATATAAGGTTGTAGAAGAAGGAGACACAGACAGAATCATTATGAAAGAAACATATGAAGGTATTCCTGAAGTCTACATGGAAATTTATCAGGACATAGATCATACTCCTGAAGAACTGGCAGCTACACTTGAAGCAGAATTGAAAGCAGATTTTAGCAAGGTAAACCCGGCAGAGTATGTGACAGAACCGGTTGAAGGACTTTACATTCATGCCATTGACGGGGGAACTAAATGGGACGACGAAGTTGTAAACTATTATCTTGTAGATAACACACAAGGAGGAACCTTTATTATTAAACAAAAATACTTCCTGGAAGCCGGCGAAGGGCACGGTGCTCGCTTCTATAATATGTTGAAGGAGTTTGAAATCGTAGAAGAGTCTGCAGAGTGATCCATAAATAAAATTATCAATTATGAAAATGCAAATTGCCCCGACCAAAACGAGGAAGGGGCAATTGACTTTTAGTTCATATTGTACATGTTACGGGGATAGCGCAATGGTATCCATGGTTTATTGTGTGCTATAATTATGCTATATTTACCTTTAATATTAAATTCCGTAATACAGCCCTTAGCCGGTAGGAGTAATATCACCATAAAGCTTTAGGGATCGTGTAAATGGCTGAAAAAGGATAGCTAACACTATAAATTTATATATAGCTGATATATCCAAACAAATAAAACCTATTAAAAATTTATCATGAATATTAATAATTCTCTCAGGTATGATATAGGAATGCATTTAGCGGTGCAAGCAGCACGCTTACTTGGCAAGAATTACAGTAACACAGAAGATTAAAATGGCTTATATAATTCATGCGTTCTAAAGGAAATCATCTAAGCTATCTTTTTTAACGGATTGAAGATATTTGATATGGTTGTAGAATATGTTGTTTTCTTATATTATAATAGGTTTATTACGGTATTTGAACGGAGACTAAAAAGTATGGTTGAACATAGTACAAAGCATTACCTATACCACTATTTTGAGCATAGTTTGGGGCCTTTTAAAACACTGACTGCTTTACCGATGGAAAAAGCTCGTCAAATTCTATTGGAACAACGTGCTGCGGGACATTTTGGTAACCCTGATATTGATGGTTTTTTACACAAGAGGTATGAACGAGATAAGATGCTGAGAGATGCTTTTATAGCTTATGGCGGAAAACCGATAAGAGTTTCACCGGTATATATGATGTTAGGAAAACATAGCCAGTGGGAATCTGCCTATAAAAAACCGGCAGTTATTAAAATCCCGCTTGAAAAGTTTGACCGTCTAACTGTTTCTTTTACATATGGTGATTCTTTTGCGATCTTTAATCCGGCTTTATTCGGAGATGAAGAATATTGGAACAGATTGTATTTTGCTGATGAGATATTGAATGTGATCAACCGTCATGGTTATCCACCACATGTTGAATATGATTTCAAACGAGGCATCTATCCAACGGATAAGCCCATTAACCATCATCTTAAATATGTAGAGGCACATGTTTGGAGCAATGAAGTTTTAGATCATTATCGAAATATATGGTTGGAGGAAAATATGCTATGATAACTTATACAAACAGCATTACGGTTGAAGAATATAATATGCTTCGTGCTTCTGCCGGTTGGTCGGTTATACATCCCGAACAGATACTTGCCGGGTTGAAAGGAAGCGCACTGATTATCGTGGCAAAACACAATGAACGTTCTGTAGGAATGGCCCGTTTGGTATGGGATGGCGGATTTGCCGCTTTAATAAAAGATGTGGTGGTATTGCCGGAATATCAAGGACAAGGTGTCGGTACAATCTTGATGACTCAAATTATGGATTATCTAAAAAGCAAATTGAAGCCCGGGTATATCATCCAAGTTGACCTTATGGCGGCAAAAGGTAAAGAAAACTTTTATGAGAAGATGGGATTTTTAATAAGACCGCGTGAAAATCGCGGTGCCGGAATGGATCTTTGGATAAAAGGATAAACAAGCGGTGGTTATGAAAACTTGGAGGAAAACCTATGATAACATTCATTTATGGTACCGGCAACGAAGGTAAATTTCTATTTATGCAGGAAGTGTTTGCACCATTGGAGCATACACTACTGGGAATGAGGGATTTTTCGATTTCCTTGCCGCATGTCGATGAAAGCGGCAACAGTCCCCTTGAAAATGCAAGAATCAAAGCACTTACTTATTATCAGACTTTACTTGAGCAAAGAAACATACAATACCCTTTGTTTTCATGTGACTCCGGATTATATATAGAGGGCTTGCCTGAAGATGAGCAACCGGGAGTACATGTCAGGAGAGTACACGGTAAAATCCTCACCGATGAAGAAATGGTCATTTATTATTCTTCTGTTGCCAAAAGTCTTGGAGGCAAGGCAAAAGCACGGTATAAAAATGCAATATGTCTTGTGGTGAGTGCAAACGAAATATATGAATATATGGACGATGATATTGCAAGCGCCGAGTTTCTTTTGGTATCAAAACCGCATCCAAAAATTGAACCCGGGTTTCCTTTAAACAGTCTTTCTGTCCATATCGAAAGTGGTCGGTATTATAATGATTTGTGGTTTAAACCTCGTAATAGCAGTCAAGAAGGTTTTCGGCAATTCTTTCAAAGAGTGATTATGCAGTGAAAAATGGTGCACCACTACGATGCCCTCATTGAGTAAAACAACGATCCTGTGCGGGACATAGCACCGTTAAAAGCACACATGGATCAATGGGACGGTGAGGGGTTCATTGAAGCTTTGCAGTTATCTCAGGATAAATCCGTTTTATCCCGCCCTCAAATCGGGTCGCTAAACCAAACGCAATTTCATGGGGTGGTCACAAGGCTTGATCATAAACCTAAGTATAAGTTCATTACCAAATCCTAGGAATACTTTGGCCAGGCTGTTAGCCGCGCTCAAGCATAATAGGGGCGCACCCCGGAAAACAGTTATATGTATCTACTGCTTTTACCATGTGTTAATTTTAACTGCCTGACTTTAAAAGGCCCATTTGGCAATGGTGAGATCGATCGAATCTTTAATCTTTTCTATGGTTTTAAAGTCTTCGCCGTGTATTTGTTCCATTGGCCCTCTGACGTCTCCAATGTTCAAACCTTTTAATTTCAATATGTTCTTTATACCGGAATACATATTACCTTGTAATGCGAACAACGCAAAGATGACATTGTTGATGTCGTTTTGGATCTTGCGGGCATTGAAAAAATCCCCTGAGGAAACGAGTTTTTCAGCTCTTAAGAAAAGCTCCGGCATCACGCCGTAAGTTCCCCCGATACCACCGTCGGCACCGATCACTCTACCTGAAATGTATTGCTCGTCAGGACCGTTGTATACAATAAAGCCTTCTCCACCGATATTTTTGAATCTTTCAATGTCCATTGCCGGCAAAGAAGAGTTTTTAATACCGATTACTTTTTCGAGGCTTGCCATTTTTATGAACATATCAATGGACAAGCTGTATCCTGTTGTCTGAGGTATGTTGTACATGATAAAGGGGAGAGACGATGCTTCCACAATTTCTATCCAATACTTGTAAATGGCGCTTTCCGGCATTTTAAAATAAATGGGGGGTATGGCTGCCACGGCATCATAACCGAGCTCTTCCGCATATTTTGCAAGCCTTGCGCTGTCCCTCGTAGACGGTGCTCCTACATGAGCGATCAAGGTAGGCTTTTCATCCTCGCCAAAGCTTTCCTTGACATATCTTAAAGTGTTTTTTCTTTCATCAAGACTTTGGTAAATGCATTCACCGGAACTCCCTCCTACATAAAATCCAAGGATTCCCTTGTTAAATAGGTGCCTGCACAAGTTTTTGGTTCGTTCTCCGCTTACTTCTCCCTTATCATCATAACAGGCATACAAAGCCGGAAAAATGCCTCTAAACCGTTTTTTATCCATGATTAATTCTACCTCTCACATGATCTATCTAATTTATTATATCATTTATAATGATTGTTTCATTCATCAATGAAATGCTCATCCATACAAATAGTCCTTCGAATATTTAACTTTACTTTTATGCTACTAAAACTGAACAATGCACCCCTTAGGAAATCTCTCAACGATTCCAAATGTTGCGAAAAATTGCATACTTCATGTTATTCTCAAAGCACCATCTCTATGCACCGTTTTCGCCATAACCGCTCATAATCTTTATGTGATATAATCCTCCCGGCAAGATCGATCGGGTTATGTATACCTTCCTCGTCACACCATTTAACATTCATCTCGTAAGCGCGCATATCAAGCTTGTCTTGATCCCAATACACAGAAACATTATCCCATCCGGCGAGATACGCTGCTATAGCCCGGGTATGACCATCTGTCATAACGTTGTAGTCATTCAATCGCTTGATGGGAATCGGGTCGAAGTGCTCATGATTCTCAGGGTCGAACCACTCCCGCACAAGCCGCAACTTTCCCTCGCTAATGTAGAGCTGACTAGGCTGCAGTTCTACAAGGGCAATGGAAAATTGTTGTCCCAACGGTACCTTTACACGGCGGTGCTCGATGAATTCCTCCCTTGTCAACCTGTAATGATACTGCCAAAGCCCCTTTTGCGGTTGGGGCAGCGGCTCAGCCAATACCCGTGTAAACCCATACTTTTCCCACATGCGTCTGCTTCGGATGTTGTAGTCTTCGCAGAAGCAATGTAGTACATCAACGTGCTCACCACAAAAAGCGAAGTCCACCAGCATGCCGATAAACTGTGTGCCGATGCCGCGACTCCAGTACTCTTTTTCGCCGATGCACATATCGATCCGACGGACATCCAGGGCTTCGGGATACATGGCCTTAACATCCGGCAAGTTCATCTTTTGCAACCAGCATTCGCCGATGGGAACACCATCCACTTCAATAAGGAAGCAAAATGCGTTCTGCGAAACTCCTCCGTATATCTGATGAACGGTGTCCGGACCATATGACAGATCAATATCATCCGTTCCTCCTTCCGTCCAATAAAGCACTTCCGGGTCGGCACACCATTTGTACAAATAGGGGAGATGGTCGTCACAAAGCGGACGCAAGATTATTTTGTTATTGTTTCCACCATACAGCGTTATATCATGAGGTTTAATGATGTTCATATGTTTTCACCATCCTCTTTCTTGCTGAAAAACCAATCCACTGAGGTAATACTGCCCATGGATTCTGTTTCCAATCGAACTTCATATAATTGTCTGCTTCTGCTTGCAATTTATTTTTGTAGAACCACAAATCATGATCCTTTTTACCGGGATGGAATTCCTCCATGTGCGTGATATCAAACCCTGCGTCAAAAGCAGCATTGAATATATCTTGAATACGCCAGTGGAATTTCGGTACATCATCGGTTAAATCGATATTCTCATATGGCTTGCGGACTGTTATGAACGGTGCTTCATCATCTCCGAACGGACGTATGACAGGGTGGACTTCATACATGATATACTGTCCGTCTTTTTTCAGCACGCGATGAAAGCTTCTATACATGCTCAATAAGTCGGGTATCCATACATGGACACCATTGGATGTATAGACGAGATCAAAATTGCCGTCTTCTATTTTCGTAAGTGACATGCTGTCGTCACAGACAAACCGAATATCCCAGCCGTGAGCTGAAGCAATCTGTCCGGCATTTTTTAACTGCTGTTCCGATATATCCGATGATGTAACGGCGGCTCCCAGCAGGTGAAATGCAAATACGGCAGCATTGTCACCGCTGGATGGCACAAGCACTTTTTTTCCTCTAATATCCGGATATGCGCTTCGTATCATATCACGGACCGGAGCAGGAAACGCCCGGGACGGATCTTTGATGATACGCCCGACGATCTCCTCGGAAGCATTTTCAGCGAAATACTCATTGGAATAAGCATTCCATTCCTCTCTTGCTGTATGTATTCTTTTATTCTCTGACATTTTTTTATTCTCCCTTCATATATTCCATTCCACATTGATGCACAAAACGACTGATGAGGTCGCTTTTGTCATACAGCTTTTTACTGTTCAAATCGCCATATGTTTTGGCAAGCTCACTTACCGGAATGGTGCGATTCATTCTCATACCCGGCGTTCTCTCTTCACGGTAGTTTGTTAAAATTTTAAGGATGCCGTCGGTTTTTAAGTTTCCCAGCTTCCACCACTTCGCAGGCTCTGCAATATTCGGATAAACGTCATAATCCGCATTGATAGCCAAACAAGGTGAGTTTACACTCTTATTCGGTGGAGTATCGCACTCCATAAGTTCCTTAAGCAATCTATACTCAGGTTGCCCTAGCATTTCTGTTCCTTCCCGAGAAATCGAAAGCAGTTCATTTGGTATCAAATGCAGATCATTCTCCTCCGGACGAAGATTCTCAATTCCGTATCCATTACCTTCGGGTGAAACCCCGCCGATAAACACCTCGAACTTCTGTCCTATTTCTTTACAGCGTTCAAACAGTTTAAGGTCATATATCAACCTTAGAAAATCATCCAATTCGTTCAAGCATCTCTTTGTGATAAACAATTGCCAACGTGGAGCGATACCGGCAGCAAGACACCTTTTGGTTGCAATTAACTGATCGCGGAAAGCACCTTTGCGACACATGCCCCAATCTGTGTTTTCTTCCATGCCAAAAAACGTGATCTGGCAGGTTTTAGGACTTAGCGTCGCCGCCCATTTCGCATAACTTTCATCATGTGCGAGTCGCCAGGTTGATAAGAGCTCAAACCGTTGTGCCCGTCCGGGGGAGGATAATTCCTGTTCTAACAGCCATAACTCCCGGTAGTCATTCCGGTAATCCGGCTCGCGCCACCATGAAAAAAAGCTCATTTCTTCAATGCTGCATCCCTCTTCGTCGTGCCAACTTCTGAACTGTGCAGCGATGCTTTTAAATTCATCAACGTTTATATGACCGTTCCTATGCGAGCCGAGCCAGCAGTGGCGGCAGCGGTTCGGGCAACCTGCCATGTCCACCATAACACCTAAATAAGACATATCAAAATTACTCATCTTAATTTCCTCCATCCAAATAAAATCCGATTGTTTCAAGGGCATTTCGCATCGCAATATTATCACGTTCTGTCCGGCAACTGACAATTTTGCCGTGAGAAAGTATGTCTACACAGAGAAACCTTAGGATTTCTTTTGCAAGTCCGCGATTTCGGAACTCTCTTGCCACTCGGATATCCGCAGCTTCCCACATTGCATCACTGTACGGCTCGACCGAACCTCTTGCGACGGGAATATCATCTATATAGAGCAAGCAATACCGTGCTGTGCCGTTTTTGTAAATTTCATGCAACCAATCACCCTTCCTCGGCTTTTGCCCGCAAAGGACAAGATGTTTGTTCATTTTTACCATATCGTTCGCTGTCAACCATTCGATACGGTTCATACAAGGTACGCCATGATACTCACGCAGCAAATACATCACCTCGTCAGTTGATAGGGGATATGTCCTTTTCTTTACTGCCTCGACAATCCAGAATCCATCGCCTTCTCGCCATGACTCTTTTTCCCGATTATTGTATTCGCTCCGGATTTCAAAACCACATTCCTCAAGAGCCGACAGCCAAGCGTCACGGGGATAGCATTGCAGGTAGAACGAATGATTGAACTGCTCCACATTACTGTTTCTATTCTCGATATAGACAGTCTGAGAAATATAACAGCGTCCGGTTTTCGAGTCGTTGCTAGAGTCTCCGGTTTTCCAAATCTTTTTATCCGGATAAACCTGCTCTTTAGGGTAAAAGGTCTTATTCGGTGTGTAATTCGATTCTTTCGCACACAAGCCTGTTTCGATTGCTAGAATACCGGCCTCCCGCAAATGACGGTTGATACACAAAAGAGCTTTTTTCACCTTTTCTATTGTGTGAATATGCCCAAAGTCAGTGGCAAAGCAGAAGTCAGCGGGTGGAATGTCGAAATAAAAGTCTGTTACATCTCCTTCAGATAATTGTAAACCGGGAACATGATCAAACCTTTTTTTGCCCTCCGTAATCATTTCAGGCGTAATATCAAATGCTGTTGTTGTAAATCCCCTATGTGCCATATATGCGCCGGTTTCACCAATAGCACAGAAAGGAATTAAGACATTTTTACCGTACTGTGCCGCATAATGACACCAATATTCGTGTTCTTCAGTGCGATCATGGCCGCCCCAATCCCAAATTGCAGCGTGAAGTGCGTAATTTCCAATATTGTCCGTCATAAATGAATCCTCCTTAAATAGTTTTCCAGAACATTGTCCGGGTATGGCAGTCTTCGAAAGTAGTTTCGTATAGCTTTTGCAACACACGATCGGCTTTGGGCAATTTTAAACAGACCTGATTGACAGTGCCATCATAAATATTTGTGAAGGCAATAGGATAGCCGGGATTAAGAGATAGCAACTCGTCAATTCTGTTATAACTCAAATAGAGGATTCGTCAAGCAAAAAATCGATTAAATTTATATTCAGGATACCGGTATCGTCATACCATGGCTTGCCGATATCTTTCCGAACGACGATCTTCGGAAAAGAATCGCCGGTCAACAAAAACGGTTTGATTTCGCTTGCTATCTTTTCTTTGGTTTGAATGAAATAAGCCGATTGAATGTATACCTTTTTGCTTCCTAAAGTGGCAACAAAGTCAATCTCTCTTGGTACGCGGACAGAGTTTCCGTTCCTGTTTTCCCGTGAATAGACAACGCCGACATCAACGGTATAACCACGTACGATCAGTTCATTGTAAAGAATATTTTCCATGATATGCGTCATTTCCTGTTGACGGAATCCTATCCTTGCATTACGAAGCCCGATATCTTCACAGTAATATTTGCTTGGAAAGTCAAAATACGATTTTCCTCTTACATCATATCGTTTGCTTTCTGAAAACAGAAAAGCGTCCTCTAGGTGAGCTATATACGATCTGACTGTATTGGAAGATACATCTTTCCGGCTCTTAGTCTTGAGCGCATTGGTGATATTAGTCGGATTGGTAAGCGAGCCAACGGATGAACATAAAAGGTCAATAATATTCTCTAAAATATCTTGCCGCTCAATTTTTTTTCGTTCTACGATATCTTTCAGGTATACTTCCGTAAAAAGAGATGCAAGATAATTCATTTTTGCTGTGTCTGTCGGCCTAGAGAGCACAAGTGGCATTCCACCGTAAAATGCATAAGTGTCAAATGCATCATTTTTATTACCGCCGACTTCCGAATAAAATTCGGAAAAACTGAGAGGATGAACACGGATTTCATCGCTCCTACCTCTAAATTCACTGAGAATATCTGTAGACAGCATTTTTGAGTTGCTTCCGGTAACATAAACATCAAGGTTGGACAGCGTCTTTAGGTCATTGAGTGCATCATAAAATGTGATGGATTTCCCGTTTAGGTTATAGGGGTTTGGTACTGTGTCAGACATTTGAATTTCATCTATGAAAACATAATATTTATCAGGCTTTCCCTCCACTAGTTTCCTAACGTAGGAGGAAAGCTCCAGGGGATTGCGGAAACGGAGATCCTTTACCAGATCAAGTTCAAAAGAAAGAATGTGATCTTCACTGACACCACTTGACAACAGATAATTTTTAAACAGTGTACGCAAAAGAAAGGACTTTCCGCATCTTCTGATTCCGGTTATAACCTTAACCTGACCGTCCCATTGATAGTCGATCAGTTGTTTCAGGTACTTATCTCGTTTTATCTCCATATCAGTCACCTCCATTGAAAAGTTATGCCGTTATGGGCTTACCTATTCAATATTATAACCGATATACGCAGAAAATAACAGGTATATTTGATATTATGGTGGTTTTTAACAATAGCAATTTGCAGAGATATTGAAGTGGTACTGTTTTTTATTTCGGCTATAACTGATTTGATATGGGAATGACATTTTTGTTAATAACAGCAGATGAAACAATTATGGTAAGAAGACCTTCTGCACGAATTCGATTTTACAAGCATCCGAAGGTATATAAAGCGTATAAGCAGTCGTTCTCTTTATTTTGTCAGCTTCATTGTTTATTGTCCTTTTCCAGATATGCTCCGCAAGTTTGTAATTATAGTACGCCACATTCCATGTATATTTATGATAATCTCTGTTTAATGGAGAGATTTTAGTAGGTGAAGTTTAAACTGGCCGAAATGATCTTCCGGTTTATTAGGCTCCGGTATTATACCCGTTTTTTATTGTAGCAATTGGCCATTGCTCTTTGGCATCTCCAAGCATTTCCATACCTAGATCCGGAATAGACAACACATGCCCTCTTTCGGTTTCAAACTTCATTCCTCTCTTCGATAACGGTACTTAATATCTTCTACGATTTGATCTAAAACTTGCTCCCGTTCCGAAGATGTATCATAAATCGTAAAGCCGTATTTCACCAAATGGTTAAACATAGATCGACTGAAGGAAATAGCGTCTTCAGAAACATCTCTTAAATCATCATCATTAAAATTATATGTCCAATCGTCTTCCGTATCATATTTCTTGAAATCGCTTACGAACTCCTCAACCGTTTTTCTGTTTTGCACCAATCCTATAAGTAAAAAGTTGTTTTTTAATTCTTCTATCCCATACGTTTTCAGAATAGGCATTATCTTCTGAAAATTAAAGTATCCCCCTTCCAACACAAACCTATTTCCTTTTACAGCGCCATGACTGTAAGGCAACAGTCCATGCCCGTCAGCCGAAGAAAACATACCAAGAAAATGGCCAAGGAACGGTGCTAAATTGTCTGTGGTCTTCTCTCTATTCCAATTAAGTCTGATATCTAATTGCGGATATGCCCCTTGAAATGTGGCGACAAGTTTATCGACACTGACGACAAAATAATTAAGCTCTTCGTTTATTTTTCTTGCTAATGTTGATTTACCGGCTCTTGATGATCCGGCAATGATTATGTTCTTCAATTAAAAGCATCTCCCCAGTTTAAGATGGCGGGTCAAACCCGTAATGACAGCAGGTTCATTTTATATAAATAATACGCCACTATTTTATCATTAAACAAACCCACCATCAATATTTACAAATTGTTAGTGGGTTATCTTAGTTTTTATCTTCATGTACAGGGCAGTGTTACCTTTTTAATCTGACATTACCTATTTTTCATTTGTTTGCTTTGGTAATTTTGCCTTCGTCTTGCACTTTTGTGCATTTCACTTACAATTGATGAAATTTCTACCTTCCCAGATCAATGATGTTTTGAATAAGACCTTTGCATTTTCCACATTCTTCGCCGGTCTCTTGATCTACACCTGTCCCGGCACCTGTTATCTCTCCAACCTTCTCTACTGTATCGGCACCGCTCTTTACTGCATTTACTACTGCTTCTAGAGAAACTTTCTTACAGCCGCAAACCGAAGAAAGAATATTATCTAATTCATTTTTACACCCTTCACATTCGGTACATACACCTGTCAGTTCGGCTAATTCATCTACAGTCCTTGCACCTGAAGTCATTGCCTTTCTAATTGATAGGTAATCTACCTTATTTGTTGTACATATCTCTCTATTTTTTGCCATAATTTTTTTTCTCCTTTATGCTTATTATTTATATAATATACCACTTACGCAGTCTTTTTATAAAACACCGGATTTAAATAGCTTTATTTCTTTAAGTACTCATTGTACCTATTTGCATCATTAATTAGTTTTCTTCTTTTAATCTCGACATCTATACCACTGTCTCCACATGCTCCGCCTACTGGAACATACTCCTTACATTCTCTTTTGATTGGGTATATTGCGACACCAAATCTTTGTGAATGCTCACTTTCTTTTGTAAAAAGCACCTGGTACAAGGTCGCGGTATCATTAAAAATTCCTAAGGTTTTCAGTATGTATTTATAGTTTGCTTTGCGAGCTTAACATATCTTCGTCCATGTTCATAGTCGCCAAATATCGTGCCTGTCCCTCTAAAACAGTCTATTATCATCCTCATTTATGTGACCCTGTAATTGTGACGTGTTCAGCTCGTGGTTACTGTAGAACACCGGTGACACCGATAGCTTGCAGAGGTTTTTCCACTTGCTTATATACTTCCAAAGATCGCCTACCCATTCGTTAGATTCTTAATCAATTTTACAAATATATATTGCAGAATACTTTCTTGTATTTATGATTTTAAGATTGCCAAACTGATTCCTCAATTCATCTTTTATGATTCTGATGAAGTTGAAATAATCTCCGCCTTCCAGCCATTCCGCAATGTCAGTAATTAATGAACGGTGTTCGCTATAATAAATCAAAATGGCAGTATGTTTGGCAACTCTTTTCATCTCATTATACAGTGTTAATCTATCCTTTGGTATAAGCCCGTGAGCCACATAAGATGATATTGCCAGATCAAAACTTTTATCTTTAAATTGTAGTCCATTAAGCACATTGCCATGAACAAACTGAATGCTCGGTTTGCCCGGTTCTGTTTTTCCGGTCTTTTTTTGAGCAATCGCCAACATAGCTTCAGCAGGATCGAGCCCGGTTACCTCCACACCATATCCTTGAAGCACCTTGCATAATGCTCCTGTTCCGCATCCTATATCGATGATGTTTTGGTAGTTGGAAAAATCCAAATCCAGCTCATCTTTAATATTATCCAAAATATTGCGGTAGTTCCTCACTTGCCAATTAAAAAAGAAGCCATACACATTGGCGATTCTATTAAATAAGGATACCTTTTTCTTCATATTCAAGTCCTTTCTCGCCCGAAAGTAGTGCTAAAACCTTTAAGCAAGTCAATCACGAAAGTGTTAAAAATAAACTCAACTGTCCATCCTTTGGATTGCGAAACCATTATCAATCCAAAGGATCGACTACTATTGTTTGAGTGTCACTCACTCACAAAATCAGTTTACTTTTGTGCATTCTTTTAAAAATCCGGTAATAGATTCCTCGGCTAATTTCGACTGCTGAATATTGAAATACTTAGAATAGAAATCCATAAAGCCGTGGGGAGCGTCTAACTCCATGATAGATAAATGCCGTTTACCACGAAGTTTGCGAACCAACATGCGCACATCGAAAGAATCTTCATTCGAAAATAGTAAAAGCGTTGGACAGGCAGGATTTAAGTCAGTATAGTCCCTTATACGAGAACCATAGCAGGCTATAATCCCACTACACAGCGAATTTTCACAGCACCTCCATGCAATAGTCGCTCCTATACTATAACCAATAATAAATATATTATCGTATTTTTCTTTTATTTGATAGACAAGGGCATTAATTTCTTTATAAACTTCAAATCCCACATTTTTTATAAAATAGTCATATGCCTCCGTGGATTCTTCATAGGGAAATGGTTGCTTACCGAGCATATCGGGACAAAAAACATCATAACCGGTTTCCTTGAATCTTTGACATTGTTTTTGTATAAATTCATTCATTCCATAAATCTCATGAAGGATGATAATCGCCGATTTGTTATTTATAAACTTCTTGTCCAATACTTTGACCTCTCATAATATCGTTTGTTTGCACATCAAGGTTTCTATTTACAGTGGTATTAATATCACGTATCCAACGTTTTCCGTCAACGGGAACATATACATCAGATACTCTTCTACCTGTGTATATCACATATTATTTATTGATAAAACTGTCGCCCCACATTATTCGGTAAATGTCACCAAAGCTTTGTGAATACTCACTTTCTCTGTTGTTAAAAATACCAGGTACAGGGTTGCAGGATCAATTAAACTCCTACGGCTTCCAATATTTATTTATAGTTTGTTTTGCGAGTTCAACATATCTTCGTCCACGTTGGTAGTCGCCAAATATTGTGCCGACCTCACGCTGCGCAACCTCAAGCATACAACCCGATGCCGCTTCGGCGATCCCTTTAAAGCAGTCAATTATAGCATCCTCATTAAGCGGTCCTGCAATTGTGACGTGTTCAGCTCGTGGTTTACTATAATAAACTATATTACTACCACGTAGGTATTCACCAACTTGTCTTTCGTTGTTAAATGGCGACACCGACAGCTTGCGGAGGTTTTTCCACTTGCTTATATGCTCCCAAATATCGTCTACCCGTTCACAACAGCCATAAGACAACAATCCAAACCGTTTTGCCAGCCTATCCTGATATGGAAACACAAACTCACCAAAGGTATCTGACGATACTGCTGTTGTTTCCTGTGACTCTAAAAATCCCCAGCAATCGGTGGTTTTAGTAGCTTGATCTGTAGGAAGCTCACTGTTAAAGGCAAAGCTTTCTTGTGCCACCGAGCTAACCCCCGCAGTGGGTAGCAAAAGCTTCTCGTTTTCGAGATAATCATAAAATTGTTCATATATATTGCAGGCATTATCCATTGCTTTATGTAGCAAATCGGGATAATCATACATAGATAAATAGTAGTTTTGCATTCCCATTAGATGAACAAGAGGGTTTGTTATTGCACCGGTCAGACTACGCATGACCCTTTTGACCGGAAGAATATCGCCGAAAACGTCACTTGCAAATTCTATCTTTTCATTTGTTGCTTGAATGTTTGAGCCAAAGTTACCATCTGTCAGCTTGAAAAAATCTTCCTCAAGGTCGTTTATAACGGGCTCTATGTGGTAGCCTTTAGCGTTTTCCCCATCAGCTCTTGTTCGTTTTGCAGAGGTGCCAAATGGGGTTGCCCAAATGTTTTGATATACTAAAAACTCTCCCGTTATTGGCGTATCATCATTAAATAGATCTCTGCCTGCTGATGATAAGAGTAAACTGAATTCCAAATCCCTTGCATTTGCGCCTTCACACTTTAAACGGGGGGTTATCGTTTCATTGGTAAAGTTTGAAACAAGAAATCTTACAGTAGGCTCGCCAATTTCGCAGTGCTCTATGAACTTCCACTTTTTAAGTATCTTTTCATTTTCTTTTGAGTTGGCAAGCTCAAGTTGATGTTTTGCAAGCCCTCTTAGTAATTCGCGGTCTGTTTTGGATATCGTTTCCATCATTATCTCCCTATGCTATGTTTTTATTTAGATTATAGCATTGACAAAGAAATATGCGTATACTCATTTTCTTATCCTTACCGTTAAAAGACTATCACCTGTTGGCATTGGACAGCTTCGCCGGACACACATATCAATACCACGCACTCCACGTGCCTTGCTCCGGGTATTAATCAACAGGTGAACTCCTATAATGTATTACATTAATTGCAACCTATCAATTTTGTGGTTTCAATAAAATAATAAAGCTATAGGTAGTTCTCAGCAAACAACAACTGAAGCTCTTCTTAAAAACTAAGGAACGCACGCAGCGGTTGAAAAATCCAAGGATTGCTTGAGTTTAAAACAATGAATTGATAATTGAATACACCCTTATATTCTGCTACAGTTTAATTACACCGGTGATTAAACAATTGGAGGAATTAAATGCAGATTAAACTGGGAGAAAAAATCAAAGAACTTCGTTGCCGAGACGGTAGAACACAGGAAGCATTAGCAGATGCACTTGGTGTTACCGGTCAAGCTGTATCGCGTTGGGAAACAAATGGGGGTTATCCGGATATTGAAATTATACCTGTAATTGCAAACTATTTTAATATCTCAATTGACGAATTGTTCGGTTACAACGGCGAGCGTGAAGAGAAAATTCGAAAAATTCTGAATGAAGCAGATGAGATGATAAATACTCAGCATGATATGAAATCATGTATCGATATGTTACGAGATGCGGTATCGGAATTTCCATCGGAGGCACAAATAATATTACGGCTCGGTTATGCGCTTTTATGGCATGGATATAAAAAACATGGTGCACGTAGATTATCAACAAATGAAAAGTACGCCGTTAATGATATCGACTATAACAGTAAAAATGAATACTTCACTGAAGCGCTGGCATTTTTTCAAAGGGCTTTAAGCTTAGGAATAAATCAAGAAGACCGTTGTGAGATTATACCTCTTATGGTTAGACATTATGCAATTATGGGGAATTATGTGAAAGCGGAGGAACTTTGCGATAAACAAAATTCAATTGTTATAAGTTGCGAATGTCTTCGCCCAAATGCAGCAGAAGGTATGAAACGAGAAAAATATCAGGAAGAGGCATTACGTGTATTAACCAGACAGATGTATCGTATAATGGAAACGATGGTTTGGACGAACATGTCTCTTTACATGAACGAAAGCGGTGTACAGAAAATGCTTGGTATCGCACGTTTATACGAATTAATATTTGATGACAGTAACTTTGGTGAGTATCATGCGGATTTAATGCACATTTATAAAACCTGTACATCCTTTGAAGCAAAGGTTGGCAATTTTGAAACTGCATTATGTTATTTTGAACGCCAATTTCATCATGCGAAAAAATATGAAGAATTTCGAAGGAACGATACTGATAAAGTAACAAGAAATAAATTTCCGATTGCTCCAGTGAATATATTAAATAGTTTACTTAACAATTTACCGGAGAATTTTATCGAAGCTATCAAAAAAAATCACCGTTATGCCGAATGTTTCAGCAGCGACACGATGGTATAAGAATCGGGCATTGTTTGATTTTTAAAATGTATTAAATTTTTAGCGTGTCAAAGTATAAAGCCCTTGCGTTGCAAGGGCTTTGTACTTAATTTTTGAGTAATGTTGATATCATCCCATTTTTTGATGGTGACTCGAACCTACTAAATATAAAATAATATTTATTTAGAAATTTAGATGGAGTAAGAATTTCCGGACGCTCAACAACTAATCGGTAAGATCCTTGTCCCAAACCTCTGCACCCTAAAAAGTGTAATAGCTGTTCTCATCTGCAAATAAAAACATTTGCATTACCTTGAGGAACTTGGTGTCTTTAAAACTATAGAAGATGTAAACTGGCTGGGAACAAATTCGGTTGATTATCAGAGTAATCTTTCGGAAGATAAGGGGATCCGGGGAAGGATCCTTTTTCCTCAGAATGATGAGGGAAAAACAGGCTTTGGCGTTGTTCTAACGGAACGCTTTAAAAAGTATGCAAAGGAGCATGCTATACCGGTTAATACTCATCATAAGGTTACAAAGATTCTAAGAAATAGTGAAGGCCGAGTGGATGGTCTTGAAGTTGTTGCTGGCGGAAAGACAAAAGCCTATCATGCTAATAAAGGAATAATTTTTTGTTACGTTGGATATACCCATAATAAAGAAATGCTTCGGAATTTACAGAGGGGACCTGTTTATGGTGGATGTGCTTCACCCGAATGTGAGGGTGATTTTATCTCCATGGCTTCAGGGATCGGAGCAAAGATTGGAAATATGCAGGGGGCATTCCGTGCTCAGTGCCTGTTTGAAAACGAGATTTCTAATCCCAATGCAGCTAATAACTGTTTCTTTATCGCAGGTGATAGTGTTTTTCAAGTTAATAAATATGGAAAACGAGTCTTAAATGAAAAACGAAACTATAATGATCGTGGCATGGTACATTTTGCCTGGGATCAGAATAAAGCGGAATGGACCAATCAGCTTCTTTTCCTCATTGCCGATAAGCGGTGCGTGGAATACTGGGAAGGATTCCCGCCATATGCGACAGCAGGCATTGATTTACAATATCTGATACAAGGAAACACGCTTAAGGAACTAGCAAAAAATATAAAAAAACGTGTGGATGATCTTGCACCTCATATAGGAAGCTTCAGCCTAGAGAAGTCCTTTGCAAAGGGATTAAAGTATACATTTAAGCGTTTTAATGAGTTTGCAAAAACCGGAAAAGATCTTGACTTTCATCATGGAGATTATGAATATGATCGGGAAGGGGTATCTATCAAGCCAACAAAACCAAGCGTAAACTGGCTGGACTTTCTAGTAAAGGTCCGTATTTTGCAGCTATTTTGGGATCCGGCACCCTTGACACCAATGGGGGCCCGGTAGTAAATAAGAATGGACAGGTGCTCGACTGGAGCGACATGCCAATTTAAGGCCTATATGGAGCAGGTAACTGTATCGCATCTCCAAGTGCAAATGCTTACTGGGGTGGAGGTGGTACCATCGGGCTTGCTTTAGTTTACGGTCACCTTTCTGCGAAATATACCTCAAATGAATAAAGTATGGACTTTCGCACAAAATAAAAAATCAAGTTAATAAGGAGATATGAGTATGGATAAACCTGTAGTTGCTGGAAAATCACCTATTACTATTGAGTTTAAAAAGGGTAAGACTTATTATTGGTGCACATGTGGAAGAAGTTCAAATCAACCATTTTGTAATGGTGCACATGAAGGTACTTCGTTTACACCCATGGCATTTACTGCTGAAAAAGATGAAACAGCTTATTTATGTGCTTGCAAGCATACTAAAAACCCTCCATACTGTGATGGATCACACGAAAATCTATAGCTCAATGGTTAATTGTTATATGAAAGTTAAGCTATAAATTATATAACCCGCTATTCGACAGTTGAAAAATAAAAAAAGGAGCGAAACTGGCTTAAATAGCGG
>CALCRE010000096.1 GCA_937894465.1 uncultured Clostridia bacterium | reverse complement strand
GATTTCTGCTATTTTGAAAATGATTGTATTCCCCCTCAAGGCGGAGATATCGTAATATATAAAAATATAATCCCGAAAGAATATAAGCCGGAAAACAGTGCTTGGTGCGATCACATTGGAATTGTTTTATCCTGCGACAACGAATCATTGTTGGTTGCAGAAGGAAATGTTAATAATCAAAACAGATCCGGTATCGTATCACGCAAACGCGACGAAACCATTGGTTGCTATCTTCGTATTCCGACAGATTACAGCTATAATGATCGGAATATAGATTTCAAAACAGGAAAAACAAGAGTTGTAAAATATGAGTGAGGTTGAATCATGTTCGTCGGATGGGCAAAGATCCGGAATTTATCGCTTACGCCCAAAGCAATCTCGTCGAACCCCAAAATCTTGCTGTTTGCCGTATGAACTTATCAAGTGATAAAAAGTAATCCCATTCCTAGGAAATGAATAACTTTTGTTATCCGGAATGTTTTCTGCTACACTATAAATAATTAAAAAATACATAGGAGAAGGTGGAAAAATGTTGTTCATAAAAAATGGTTTGGTTTACACCATGACAGGTGAAGTCATCGAGAACGGTTGTATTTTAGTGGATGACGGAAAGATTGTTGCTGTAGGAAAAAACCTTGAGGCACCTAGTGATTGTCAAATAATCGATGCCGGCGGAAGAATGGTAACACCGGGCTTTATAGAGGCACATAGTCATTTAGGGCTTCATGAGAGCTCCATTGGTTTTGAAGGTTCGGATTACAATGAAGCTATTGATCCGGTAACACCTCACATGAGAGCAATCGACGGACTTAACCCCATGGATTTCTCTTTGCAAGAGGCTTATCAAAACGGTGTCACCACAGCTGTTACGGGCCCTGGAAGCGCGAATGTAATCGGTGGCACATTTGTGGCCATTAAAACATACGGTCATCGTGTGGATGACATGGTGATCAAAAACCCTGTAGCTATGAAAGCTGCGTTTGGTGAAAACCCCAAGAGAGTTTATAACAACCAAAAGAAGAGCCCTAGCACAAGAATGGGAACTGCCGCAGTGCTCAGAGAAACCTTGTTTAACACCAAAGTGTATATGGAAAAGAAGGAACAAGCCATTAAAGAAGGTAAAACTCCTGATTTCAATATGAAGCTTGAAGCAATGATTCCTGTTATGAAAAAAGAAATTCCTCTAAAAGCACATGCCCACAGGGCAGATGATATATTTACCGCTTTAAGGATTGCCAAAGAATATGACATTGACATCACTCTCGATCATTGCACAGAAGGTCACTTGATTGCAGATGATTTGGCTAAAGAAGGAAAAGGCGCGATCGTAGGTCCTACATTCGGACACCGGACAAAATTCGAATTGCAGAATAAAACATGGGATACACCCAAGGTTCTTGTGGATGCCGGTGTTAAAATTGCCATCACAACGGATTCTCCGGTCACTCCCCTACATTATTTGCCACTATGCGCCGGTTTAGCCCACAAAGCAGGCCTTAATGAAATGGAAGCTTTCAAGGCAATTACCATCAATGCCGCTGAAATTACCGGTATTTCAGATCGGGTTGGGAGCATTGAACCGGGAAAAGATGCCGATATCGTTATTTTTGACGGAAATCCCATCAAAGATGTTGATTATCAAACCTTTATCACCATCATAGACGGGAAAGTGATTTATCAAAGATGATAATCATATAATCCAAATATTAAACTTTAGAAGGTGAAATATATGTCGAATACTTATCAATATACACTCGGTGAAGAAGTGGCCAATACCATCACTCATGGTGTCATGGCGGCTTTGTGTTTATTAGCATTACCCTTTGCAACCATATGGGTTCTACTCCAAGGAGAACTGATTGATGCAATCGGAGTATCCATATTTGTCATTTCAATTTTTCTAATGTTTTTGTCGTCAACCTTGTATCATTCCATGGCAAAAGACACCAAACACAAACGAGTTTTCAGAATATTCGACCACATATTCATCTATGTTGCAATTGCAGGCAGCTACACTCCTGTAGCGCTTTCGGTTATTGGAAGATGGCAAGGAATCGTCATAACATCTTTACAGTGGGTTATGGTGATCTTTGGTATCCTCCAAAAAACATTAACCAATCGGGAGAAGCCAAAATCATATGTTGCCGTATATATTATCATGGGGTGGACCGTGTTGGCTTTTTTACCGTTGTTCATAAAGAAGGCCGCCATGGAACTGGTTGCACTTATATTGTTAGGCGGTGTTTTTTACTCGGTCGGTGCTGTTATTTTTAAAAAGAAGGCCTTCAAATATTATCATATGGTCTGGCACTTTTTTGTTAATGCAGGTGCAATTGCTCATTTCATCGGTATTACATTTTATATATACAAATGATCCGTCATATATTACTATGGCCTCTGAAAACGGAATACTCATTGATGTGGACATCATAAAGAACGGAGATACCATATGGTCTGGTCCCCTATGGATGACACCGAAATAAAGGAGGAATAAAATTTATGTTTTATGATTTGTTGAAAACCAGAAGAAGCATCAGAAAGTTTCAAGACAAAGAAGTGGAAAGGGAGAAACTGGATCTCATTTTGAAAAGTGCCTTGTTAGCCCCATCATCAAGATCGATAAGACCATGGGAATTTATAGTGGTTAGCGACAAGGAATTGCTCAACAAGCTTTCTAAATGTAGAGAGCACAGCTCACAATTTCTATCCGGTGCCAAGCATGCGATCATCGTCATTGCCGACGCTGAGAAAAGTGATGTTTGTGTGGAGGATGCTTCCATCGCCTCTATTGTCATCCAACTTGCTGCTCAATCCCAAGGATTAGGGTCGTGCTGGATCCAGGTAAGAAATCGATTCCGAAACAAAGAAGAAAGTGCAGGAAACTATATCAAGGAACTTATGCATATCCCTGAAAAGTACTGCGTTGAAAGCATCATTGCAATCGGTTATCCAAATGAAAATAAAAAGCCATATGATGAAAATGATTCGGCTTACGATAAGATCCACTATGACAGTTTCTAAGAAATAAGGAGGACACAAAATGTTATTGTCTGAATATAAGCCGGTGAGCGAATTGGTGCTAAGGCAGAGCGTGATCAAGAAACCAAGATATGATGTTATCGATGTTCACACCCATTTTGGGCTTACAGGAGTAGGCGCCAACTATATGAATAAGTATGATACCCAAAAAGCCGTTGAGCAATTACGAAATTCCGGTGTGAAAAAGGTAGTGAATCTAGACGGCATGTGGGGAGAAGAATTGGATCAAATGCTTGAAAAAACCAAGCCATGTGAAGATTTCTTTATTACATTCGGTACAGTGGATGTTTCAAGGATTGATGAAAAAGACTTCGAAGTGTATGTTAGAAACACAATCAGACAGTCAAAAGAAAAAGGGATCAAAGGTTTGAAGTTTTTAAAGGATGTCAGCCTTGTCATAAAAGATAGCCAAAGCAAATACATCCCCATTGATGATGCACGACTTCGAGTCATTTGGGAGACTGCAGCAGAGCTAAAACTCCCCGTTCTGATCCATATAGCCGATCCGGTGGCCTTCTTTAAGCCGATCGACTCAAACAACGAGCGATATGAAGAACTTTGTCGCAACCCGGGTTGGTCATTTTGCAAACAGGGAATGTTCACCTTTGAACAATTGATGGAGATGCAGGAAAACTTGCTTAAGAATCATCCCGACACAACATTTATTATTGCTCATGGAGGCTCCTATACTGAAAATCTAAAACAAGTCAGTGAATGGTTGGACAAATATCCAAACATGAATGTGGATATCGCAGCTAGAATTGCAGAGCTGGGCAGACAGCCCTTTACATCACGGAAGTTTTTTCAACAATACCAAGATCGGATTCTGTTTGGAACAGACGGGGGACCTTCCAATTCAAGTTATCCCATTTATTATCGTTTTCTAGAAACAGATGATGAGTACTTTAGCTATTCAACTCGTCCTGTTCCGGGACAAGGAAGATGGAATATCTACGGGATATTTCTTGAAGATGAGATTCTTGAAAAGGTATATTACAAGAATGCAGAAAGGTTGATCCATTGATCACAAAAGCCAATGAACTGTTGAAAAAAGGCGGCTTCGACTACGCTTTTTGCGGCGGGTATGCCATAGAACTTTTTTTGGATAGAAAAATCCGTAAACACTCGGATATTGATGTATCGGCATTTTGGCAGGACAGAGATAAAATCATCTTGTATATGCAGTCTTTAGGCTGGCAAGTTTACGAAATGTGTGGTGGCGGGATCACCCATCATGTAACCGATGTTAATTTTCAGATCAAATCAAAGCGTAATATTTTTTGCTTTAAAGATGGATGCAGTTTGGTAAAACTTACACCTTGTGACCAGGCAGGTATGGTTCATATTGACTTTGATCATAGCGGACAAACACAACTTGATTTCATTGAGTTTTTGTTTAATAAACAATTCGATGATTCTTTTCTATATGCTCGGAACGAGAACATCACACTACCATTGACAAAGGCAATATTAAAACGTAATGAAATTCCCTATTTGGCACCGGAGCTTGTCCTGTTATATAAATCCACAGATATACAACGTGAAGGTTATCAACTGGATTATAATTCTGCAACGGCTGCCATGAGCAACGAACAAAAAAGCTGGCTACAACAAGCATTGAAAACTATGAACCCGAAAGGACATATGTGGCTGGAGGCAATATGATGTTAGACAGTTGAGGTGCCAAGATCAAAGGTATATAATTTACTTATGATAAGGGAGAGTAAAAAACGTGAATAATGATAACAAACCAACTCGAGAACAATTGAAAGAGTTGTACGAAGCGGCCATCGCTTTTAAGCAAGAACAACCGTGGAGCCGGTTATATGATTCAGATGTCATTTGCCT
Organism: uncultured Clostridia bacterium; assembly: GCA_937894465.1. Classification (GTDB taxonomy): domain Bacteria; phylum Bacillota; class Clostridia; order JAAYHZ01; family JAAYHZ01; genus JAAYHZ01. The sequence goes on along the minus strand of CALCRE010000096.1, from coordinate 8,435 downwards.
GGAAAATCCGGTGGACAAAACAATTGCTCATTGTTCTGTGATGGGTAGAGTCGGAGATTATTTTGCACTAGGTGTATATTTTGGCGATGAAGGTATCTGTAATTTGTGGCGTTTGATGGGTGATGACAATACGCTTTCAGACCAAGAATTAATCAACAACCAAAACTGCTTGATGTGCTCATTCGAGGATAGGAGTACATTAACAAGTGAGGAACTAAAACAAATTAAAGATTTAGGGTTGTCATTCCGAGGAAAAAAACAATGGCCGATATTCTGCCGATACGAACCGGGTTTCTTTCCTTGGTATATAAACAAAGAAGAATGTATTTTCTTAACCCACGCATTAAAACAAATCCTTATAGTCTCCCGTGATATTTCAGATGGGAAACTTGAAATTGATACGGATAACGGAGAAACTATTTTGCGATACTCCCAAGAGCAAAATGGCAAGTTGGAGTGGTATAACAAAAAGGTCCCTTTAATGGTACCCATCGTATCCTATTCTCCTGTGGAAATTACTGACGAATTGCTAATTTACAGGATAAAAAAAGCAGGCAGGAAAAGAAATCTTATTCTTCAAGCTGATATCTGCTATTTTCCCGCTCCTGTACAAAATAGTAAAAATGAGCGACCCTATTATCCTAGAATATTTCTTCTTTTAGATAAACAATCCGGTTTAGCTATACGGTATAAAATGTTCGATATCAGAGACGATGATGTTCATATATGCTTGAACGAGCTTGTCTCCTTTTGTATGGAACAAGGTGTCCCCGGAGAAATTATCGTCAGAGGGGAAGCCATGGAAACCATATTGGATGACTTTTGCAACAAGACGAATGTCAAGTTAACCGTGGTTGACCGACTTCCGGACATAGACAATATATTAGAAGAAATGGCATCCAATCTCCCTTGGCAGTAAAAAACGGTGCTTGTTTAAAAGCAATAAACGAGTTACAATTATATCCGTAACGGAGGTTTTGTAATATGTTGAAGATGGAGCATGTAGATGTTTTCTTAGATAGTGACAATGGAAAACGTCAAGTTTTAAAAGACATTAATTTGACATTAGAACAGAAAAAAATATATGTGATGACCGGACCCAACGGAGGAGGTAAATCCACCATAGCAAAAGTCATTATGGGCATGGTGATCCCGTCCGGAGGAAAAATATCTTTGGATCATACGGACATCACCGGTATGAATATAACCGAAAGAGCTCGAGCCGGAATCGGTTATGCATTTCAAACTCCTCCCCGCTTCAAAGGTTTAACGGTCCGAGATATGCTCGAGTTATCCGCAAGAGGCAATGAAATCGATCCTTGTTCCATCATGTATGACGTAGGTTTGTGTGCCCAAGACTATTTAGACCGAGATATCAACACCACCTTTTCCGGAGGAGAACTTAAACGGGTTGAAATCGCAGGTTTATTAGCAAGGCAGTTAAAAGTAGCAATTTTTGACGAACCGGAAGCCGGAATCGATTTATGGAGCTTTCAAAGACTCATCGAGACATTTGATCGTATGAACCGAAAAAGTGATGCCATAATGATCATCATCTCCCACCAAGAGCGTATTTTACGATTAGCCGACCAAGTGATTTTGGTTAAAGACGGCGAAATCGCTGAAATCACCGGACAAGAGAAAATATTAGAGGAGATCTCGTTGTTAGACTCCAGATGTGAGTGCAAGAAAAATTGCATCAAGGGAGGTAACGAAAATGTTGACTGCGACAGATAAAAAGTTATTGGCCGAAGTAGCTGACCTGCATGATATACCTCAAGGTGCCTACAACATACGTAAAAATGGACAAGGTGTACAACGGAACACTACGGCAAATATCAATATTGTCACAAAAACCGACAAGCCCGGCATTGACATCATCGTAAAACCCGATACAGTCAATGAAAGTGTGCATATTCCCGTGATTCTATCACAAGAGGGATTGACTGATGTTGTGTACAATACGTTTGATATAGGGGAACGCTCTCATGTGGTGATCGTAGCCGGTTGCGGAATTCACAACAATGGAGACAGCAAATCACAGCACGATGGCGTTCACGAGTTTATCGTTCGAAAAGGCGCTACCATGAAATATGTAGAAAAGCATTACGGCGAAGGAAAAGGCAAAGGACAAAAGATCTTAAATCCCGTAACCATCATAGAAGTGGAAGAAGACGGCACGGCTGAGCTTGAAATGATTCAAATCAAAGGTGTGGACAGCACATTGAGAGATACGCAGGTCGTCCTCCATGCCAATGCACGCTTGATCGTCACCGAAAGAATGCTGACCTATTTGGATCAAACAGCAGAATCCAATATTACGGTGGAACTTCGAGGAGATGATTCGAGTGCGCAGATTATTTCCCGTTCAGTGGCCAGGGATTCATCCAGGCAGGTCTTTCATCTGAACCTGCGGGGATACACAAAATGCAGAGGCCACATCCAATGCGATTCCATTATCATGGATGAAGCCAAGGTGTCCTCCATCCCGGAAATCACAGCATACCACTCGGATGCACAATTGGTTCATGAAGCCGCCATCGGAAAGATCGCCAATGAGCAATTGGTGAAGTTGATGACTTTAGGGTTAACAGAAAAGGAAGCTGAAGACACTATATTGAAAGGCTTTTTAGGATAACCGACCTGTTAATAAAGAACGGAGGAATTGTATGCTGATTCTTGATGCACATTGCGATACACTATCAGAAGTTTTGGATAAGAAAATTGATCTTTTTCAAAACTCCGGTCAACTTGATTTAAAAAGGCTTTATGAAAACAAAAACAGTGTTCAATTTTTTGCCGTCTTCATTAAGCCGGGTCATTCCGCCTATGCATTGACGGAAGCCTTAAAGTTAATCGATCTCTTAAAGCAAGCAGCCGTACAATATCCTGAGACCATGGAAATTGCATTAGATACAAAAGATATCCGACGGATCACGTCCGAAGGGAAAGTGGCAGCCATCATCTCCATTGAAGGCGGAGATGCTTTATCCGGAGAATTGTCGGTGTTGCGCATGCTACATGAATTAGGAGTTCGAGCATTGGGTTTGACGTGGAATTATCGCAATCAAATTGCTGATGGTGTTTTGGATGATACCGGAGGAGGGTTGACACCCTTTGGAAAATCAGTTGTGTCTGAAATGAACCGATTAAGAATGTTGATTGATGTATCCCACATTAACAAAAAAGGTTTTTGGGATGTCCTGGAACAAAGCAAAAATCCTATTATCGCTTCTCACTCCAATGCACAAACACTTTGCGGGCATGTACGGAACTTAGATGATAATCAGTTATTGGCCTTAAAAGAAAACGGCGGTGTCACAGGCATGAATTTTTGCCCTGCTTTTTTAAGGGATGATCAACAAGCAACCATTGATGATGTCATCAAACACATAGAATATATTGCGGGATTGATCGGTATAGAGCATATCGGTCTTGGCTCTGACTTTGACGGTATTGCCCGCACCCCTACGGGGTTAGAGGGTGTTCAATGTTTACCTGACTTGATTAACAGGCTGTTCCGCCTTAATTATACAAAACAGCAGGTGGAAATGATTGCAGGCGGTAATTTTATGCGGGTACTTCAAAAAGTGATCGGATAACTCACATTACTTGTTATAATTTGGTATTTAACCGCGTACCACTATATGCTATAATGACAAATGTCACTGGAACTAGCACGGGGATACCGTTTGTCAGTGGATAAATAACACTTAAGGAGAGCGGAAAGCCTTCAACGGAAGTAAAGGTTTAGCGTAAAATTAATCATGAAGAATATAAAATATGTAATAATACTATTGACAATATTTTCAATCCTATTGATGCCTGCATGTAAAAAGGAGGTCAAAAATCTGCGATTAAAACAACCGGTGGATGATATCGGATACACATTACCCAATGACCGTGGGAACATTACCGGTAATATCGCCAACAGCGGCTTGGTTGCAGAAGGTGATAATTACATTTACTTTGTGGACTTATATAACGGAGGATCTATTTTCTCCATCAACCGTCAAACCGGTGAGCAAAAGATGATTGTTAAAGAAACCGCAAGATATCTGAATTATTATAACGGAAAACTGTATTTCATGAATTTTGACGACAACGAATCCATTTATACAATCAATCAAATCGGGGAGGAAAAAACGTTACTGGTGGAAGCTCCTGCATATGACATAAACATCATAAATGACACAATCTTTTTTTCTAACGACGGGGACAATTCCACTATTTATCGAGTGGGTATCGACGGAACCGGTATGAAGCAACTAGTGGATAAATCTACATGGGGCTTGGCTATTACGGAGGATAGAATGTACTTTGTGGATCGGGACGACTCGGATAAGCTCTACAGTGCCAATCTTGACGGCTCTAATGTAACAAAAGTAACCGATGACAGTGTTCGAAACATCAATGTATGGGACGGATGGATTTATTATGTCAATCGATCGGATAACGATTTTATCTATAGGATCAAGCCGGATGGTACAGGGCGTCAACTCTTGGTGAATGAGGATTGTTGGCACCTGAATGTATTCCAAGATAATATATTCTATTCCAACTATGACCAAGGCGGTCTCATTTACAAAACCGATCTTTCCGGAGGCAAAAAAATCTCTCTATCCACCGATCCCGGAAGATACATTTGTTTTGCGGACAATCGGCTATATTATTTTTCCGAATCAGATGGTGATTACAAGGCAACCTATCGCATCAGCCCTAACGGCACTGAAAAAGAAACCGTCAACTATCGCAAAGATAATGCAAAACAGCAAACCGAAGAGAGCGTAGATTTGAATTTTGAGAGTTTTAATGTCGGATAAACGGCTCAACATGACACTTAATTTATATAGTAAAGGAAGTAAAAAATGGATGTAAGTACAATCAAGAGTTTGGCAGATCGTATCGCTCGCAACATGAACAAAGTCATTGTAGGCAAAGAGGACACCATTTTGAAGGTGATCGTAACATTGATTTGTTCCGGTCATGTTCTAATCGAGGATGTTCCAGGAACAGGAAAGACCATGCTGGCAAAATCCATTGCCAAGTCAATCCAAGCGAACTTCAAAAGAATACAGTTTACCCCGGACTTATTACCTTCGGACTTGACGGGAATCAACTACTATAATCAAAAAACCGGCGAATTTGTCTTTCGTGAAGGACCTGTATTTACCAACATACTCCTAGCAGATGAAATCAATCGTGCTACCCCCAGAACGCAATCCAGCTTACTGGAATGTATGGCGGAAAAACAAGTAACCATCGATGGGAACACCATGAAATTATCTTTACCCTTTTTTGTCATAGCGACCCAAAATCCGGTGGAAACCCAAGGTACCTTTCCCTTGCCCGAAGCCCAAATGGATCGCTTTTTCATGAGACTTCGCATGGGTTATCCAAATACCGAGGAAGAATCCGGTATCTTATCCCGGTTCATTTTGGAAGATCCCTTAGAAACTCTAGAACAGATCTGCAACAGCGAGGATATCGTCCAAGCACAAAACCTGTACAAGCAAGTTCATGTTTCGGATGATGTCAAGGATTATATCGTCAAGATTATTTTCGGCACTCGAAATCATGACAGAATCTTGTTAGGTGTCAGCCCCAGAGGAAGTCTTGCACTGATGAATGCTGCTCAGGCATATGCAGCCATCCGAGGAAGAGATTATGTCACACCGGACGATGTAAAGAAAATGGCGCCTTCCATATTGGCTCATCGTCTTATTTTAAGAGGGCACTCCATATCCACAGGCGTGGAAAACGCAGAACTGGTCATTGAAGATTTGTTAAAGAAAGTACCGGTACCTACAGAAAAGATATAGAAACGTATAGGAATAATCAAAGGGTCGATCATTGAAGCATCGATCCTTTTTTATGAGTTTTTATCGGGGAAATATACAATTAGAGTATATTATCTTTTCATCCGTTCATAATCTTCTATAAATAACCTGAGAAGGATGAAAAGAAATGGTTTTGTTTTTTGTATTGTTCATGGCAGATTACCTGTTAACCTACATCGGGCTTAATGCCGGGTATATCATCGAAGCGAATCCCTTCATGCAAAACTTTATGTCATTAGGACTTGTACCCGGTACCATCTTGAGAACTTTAATTGCAATCGTTATTTGTTCGCTTTTTAACTATATCAAGAAGAATGATGTGAAGGCATATAAAAAGCTGATCGGTTTCATTGTAATGGTCCTTGTATTGGTCATGGGATTACACTCTTATTGGATATACCAAGTCAGCATTTCATAAAACTATTTCCACAAACCGGTGTCTATAAACCGTTTGGCATTCAAGTCGGCTTGTTGAACAATCTCCGGCTGGTATCCCATTAATCGTAGCAATTGAATAGCATTGCGGGTTTGGGTCTTATCCGGATAAAGTATATAGTCAAATGTGATGTCATCCTCGGTAATGTACTCTTGAAAATGATAGTTTTCATAAAGACCGGCTAAAATTTCCGCAAGCTCAATATCATGGGTCGCCGCCATGCACAATGCTCCGAAACGGCTGAAATGTTTGAGAATTTCAGAAGAAGCCGCAATACGCTCGATAGTGTTTGTCCCTCGTAACACCTCATCTACAAAACACAAGACATTCTTTTTTACGGAAACAGCATCCAAAATCCTTTTTAATGACTTTATTTCTACTATATAATAACTTTCTTGTGAAACGATATCATCCCTTAAAGCCATGGAAGTGTACAAATTGACAATGGAGCCTTGGTATCTTTCAGCCAAGCAGGTGCAAATGGTCTGAGCAAATATAGCATTAACGGCAATCGTCTTTAAAAATGTGGATTTCCCGGATGCGTTGGATCCCGTGATTAAAATGCACTTTTTCATGTCCAAATCATTAGGAACCGGATAACGGATCAAAGGATGATATGCTTTATGCTGCGTGACCCTCAAATCACCTTCCGGATAGAATTCCGGTACGCACCAAACGGGATATGTATCCCGAACAGATGCAATGGAAATATAGGAGTCGATTTTCCCCATGATTAAATAAAGCTGCAGAAACGCTTCTCTTTTACTTTCCAACAACTTCATATATTTACCGTATACGATCAATTCAGCCAGAAAAACAGCCTTGACATACTCCAACAGAACATTTTGGCTTTCAAAGATCATATAGTGGATACCCTTGATTTTAGCAGACTGTACTTTTTTCAATGTTTCCTTTAAAGGAAAGTCCTTTAATATTGGAAAGTTCTTTTTTTCAATTTTACCGGCGTATTTCAGCAAATCCACCATCCAGGTCAATATGGCGATATTCCTTCGAATTTGCTTGCTACGTGTATAATGAGTGATGATGTTAAATACAAGCGAAAGAGCGATGACAACACCCATAGATTGATCAATTAATAAAAGCAAAGGGGATAAAATCATAAATAAAGCTTGCAAGATATATCTGGTATTACTTTCGTAAATCCTTCCGGAGCTCTCGAAAAAATACTTGGAAAAATCATATTGCCTATTCTTACCATATTCCATTAAGAAATACTGTATGGCTTTACATTGCTCCGGATTCTTCTGAAACAAATCCAAATGTTCAATCCTCTTGCTCAAAGAAGACTCTTCTTCTCTTGTGCGTCGTAGCATATAATACAAGTATTGCTCACCGCTAACACTCATAGTGTGGTTTATTCGATTATATATATCATCCATGATCAAATCATTCCAAGTGATATCATCTATAAAAAAACCTTGATCACTCCTTTGCCTCATTTGCTTATACAAAGCGGAAACAGGATCAAAATCCTTGACAGGTTCATCAAAGCGCTCGCTTTCTTGTCCCCAGACTCGTTCAATATACCTTCTTATTCTCTTTTCGCGGCGTTTTCTTTGTATGAAATCCGGTATGGCAAAAGCCGCTAAAACCAACAGTACGTAAAAAACATATTTCATTGTAACCCCTCGACTTCGGCATTTAGCCGCTTAAAAAATTCATCCATAAATTTGCTTCTTTCCAGAGCGATACGACGACCTTCATCTGTATATAGCTTGTCCTTTAAATAACGCAACTTGAGCATATACTCCCGGTACGCTGTATCTTCTTTCGTATAGGATTTTGTTTTATATATATCAACATCGGCATTATGAACTCTTGCACCGATTTCCCCTGCGAACACAAATGTCCTTGCAATCCCTATGGCACCTATAGCATCTAATTTGTCAGCATCATACACCACTTTCGCTTCGATGGATCCGGGAATAACCTTACTCTTCGCCCGGTGAGTTCTGATACACTCTGCAATATGTTGTATAAAAGCGTCATCCAAACCGTGCTTTGTAAGAATCTCGGTTGCCATATTTGCTCCGATTTGGGCATGGTTCAGCTTTCCTCTTGATTGAATTTCCTCCTCCCTTCCGATGTCATGTAGCAATGCGGCATATTCAACAACATCGGTTTTAGCTTTTTCAATG
>CALCRE010000095.1 GCA_937894465.1 uncultured Clostridia bacterium | reverse complement strand
CACGTAAATATAGAACCGTATTACCATTATCTTCATAACCTACAATAACACCTGTAGGGCCGCCATGATACCAAATAACAGGCATTCCTTTGTCGATGCTTGCGGTAATCCTATTAATGAAATGTTCCTTTCCCAATTGAAGCTCGCGAATCGAAACAGCTTCAGCTGTGTAACCTATTTTATCAAAAACGCTTGCAAAATTACGTAATCCCAAATATAAGTCGGACGCGCTGTCACCTTTAAATCCTTTTAAAGAATAAAACTGAACGAAAATGTCGCCAGTTATACCTGCGATCAACGAATAATCAGCAAGTTTCATTTCGCCAATGCAATCCATTATATACCGTACTGCACTGTTAAAATGATAGTTTTCCCCTCCTTTATTGAAAAAAACTTTGGTTATGTGTGGAATCATTTTTGTACTCATATTAAGTCCTCCCCGTATTTCGATTCTTAGGTAGATGGGTTCAAAAAGGCAACCTTAATATATTGCCTTTGGTACGTAATATTAGAAAAGTGCGTAACAACTATGGTGATTTTTATGTTAATCTCTATATTTTCTATAATAAAAGTAACTCTCACTTTCCATGTTAGTTTGTTTATGTCCAATTGGTGTTCTTTTCTCAAACAACTCAAAGCCACATTTCTCTGCAAGATTACAAGAAGGACTATTTGCACAATCAATACTCAATATAAGTCTACAAACAACGAAACCCCGCAACTCAGACACAAAAGCTACGGGCGATTTAGCATTTCTTAATTATTTGTCAATTTGTATTTCGATACCTGATTTGAATTCAACAACGAAATGGTCATCATACGATATTCAGGGACTGTAGCAACTGGTTCAACATAAGCATAATCATCACCCGGTCTATACCACATTCCACAATGAACAACATATTTCCCATCTGGAGAGGTAACAGCAAGAACAAGTTCAGGAATTATTGTAGGACTTGAAAGCATTTCTATTCTGCAATTTATGTCCCCCTCAGTCTGAGGAGGTTCACCTTCATGGTTAAAACTACGCCACATACATTCGTGGTATTTGTGGAAATCCCAACCCTCCGCCATACTGACAATACTGTATCCTTGCGGAAGCGAATATGATATATTGTCATCTATATCAATAGCCGCAATAACTCCACGATTTTGTGTAGGTCGAAAACCGTTTTTAGTAGCGATACGTTGGAACTCTCTGTCACTATCGCCTATGTCTGCATGAAATTTACCATCTTTAGCCAAATTCTTTGAAGCATACACAATCATTTCTTCTTTTAGTGTATTATGTTTTTCATCAACACATAAGAAACCCTCTCCAAGACTACAATCAAAAATAACTAATCCAACGATTTCTCCATTTTCTTCCCAGAGTCCAATTTGGCTTATTGCTGTTCTATCAAGACCGCCGTGGGTCGTCATCCACTCCCAACGAGCCCAAGTAAAATGTGGATTTGTAAGTTCTTTTAGGTTAATACGAATGAGAAAATTACGGACCTTTATATAGTCCTCTGTAAAGAGTGGTTCAGTAGTGTACTTTCTGAAAGTTATAGACATACATTCATCTCCTAAGTTGTATTTTTATGAGATGTGATGTCATTCACATCTCTCTTAAAAATCAATTAGTACTGTAATCATTTCGCACCTCCTATCTGCAAAATCTTCTTTATATATTTCCATTTTTTTTAAGCAAATAAAGCATAACAAATGATTATAATCAAACTAAACCTAATACCTAATATAAATCTTCTTTATTGTTCCATTACTGAAAAGTCTTATCAGTTATGTATCTTTTGCATTTTATAATTGGTAAACAGTTGGCCTCGTGTTTCAACTGTTTGTTCTTTTATGACAACATATCCTCGGTTTTCAAAAAAGGGCTTAGCTGTGATTGATGCATCGGTGGTCAGAGTCATTACACCGTTACTGCGAAAATACTTCTCAATTCTATCAGCAATCAGAGTTGCAACACCAATTCGTTGATAATCTTTATGCACATAAAGCATATCAAAATATCCAGCACTTTTCGAGGTTCCAATCCCTACAATAATGCCGTCCTTTTCAGCAACAACAGCGTGGTCTTGTAAAAATCTGCTATCCCAATAGGCTATATCATTATCTTTTAGCTTTGGTGCCCAAGCATTAAGCTGGTTTTCGTTATAATCAGCTGCGTTGACAGAATGAATAGTATCATAGAATAATTGCATTATTTCAGTACAGTCTTCAGAATGATATTCACGCAAAATTATACTGTTATCCACTATCATCAATCCTTTCATAAATATTTACTCCATATCCAATAAAACCTTGATAATACATTACTATACGATGACTCAGTTTTAATTCACCATTACTTTTTCATATAATCCCAAAATGTTTAAGTGCATCCTTTATCGCTTCCACCTTATGAGCTGGTGCCGGTTTATATGGATGTTTCAATTCATCGACTGCGTTTGGTGCATCATACATAGGTAAACCAAGTAAACGCTTAACCTCAGCAATATAAGCAGTATGCACTTTAAAGCCGTATTTACCCTCTACATAGGCTTGTATCATTCCGTAAGTAACTCGCTCGGGTAGCCTATCAACACCGTCCTCATACTCCATTTTCACATTAATAAAGCCATCTGCGTCTTTGTGGGACAATAAAGCAACCGTCTCGACATGTTCAGTCCAAGGGAACATGTCTACCGGAGCGGCTTTTATTACGGCATATCCTTTTTTGGTCAGGTAATGTAAATCCTGCGATAGAGTTTCAGGATTACATGATATATAAACAACTTGCTTGGGTTTTACGGCAACAAGTGAATTTAAAAAAGGATGATCGCTACCTGTTCTAGGAGGGTCCATAAATACGGTGTGAATTTGTATCTTATCATTTGCCATCCGTCTCATATACATTCCTGCGTCCGAAGCAAAAAACCGTATATTCCCCACATGATTTCTCTTGGCATTTTCGATGGCGTCATAAACTGCATCCTTATTGGCTTCTACACCGTACACCATCTTAGCATGATCGCTTGCAATCAAACCGATGGTACCGATCCCACAATAAGCATCCAAGACAGTTTCCTCCCCGGTTAATCCTGCGAATTCCAAGGCCTTGCCATATAATACTTCTGTTTGTATCGGATTCACTTGATAAAAAGATTTCGGCGAAATACGAAAGTTCTTTCCACATAATTGGTCATCAATGGTTCCTTTACCGTATAACACTTGCTCCTTATCACCGAGGATCATACTTGTTCTTCTGTCGTTGACATTCATTACAATGGTCGTAATTTCTGCATGAGCGGCTAACAATGCATCAACAAAATGGTGCTTGGACGGAAACACAGGCGATGATAACACAAGAACCACCATAATCTCCTTCGTCCTATGGCCGGTTCGGATCAAAACATGACGAAACAAACCTGTTTTGTTATCTTCATCATAGGTCTTGATTCGAAAAGACTTTAACAAGCTTCTGATTGTTCCGATGATTTCATCAGCCTTTTGATTTTCAATCAAGCAGTTATTTACCGGAACCACTTTGTGACTATGAGGTTCATAAACACCGGATATGATATTACCCGATCGATCAGACCGGAACACTGCATGCACCTTGTTCCGGTAATTATAAGGGTTTGTCATACCGATAATCGGTTCTATGTTTCTACAATATGAACCGATAAACTTTTGGACTATCTGTTGTTTTTGATGTAAATGAGATTGGTAATCTATATCATGTATATGGCATCCACCACACCTTTTTGATACAGGACATACAAGTTTTTCGCTTTTCATCTTAAATACCTTCATAATTAAAATCAGGGATAAAGCTCTCGGAAGCTGTCCCGCCTTCTTGAACGAAACCGTTTTCCACACCGATTTCAATTGCATAATCTACCAAGCGATCATATTCTTCATCGGTGATTTTTCTATTCAACTCCGGGTACTTTGCCACATGAGCCAAAGGTGTATACTGGTTCATGATGCTAATGTATATCTTG
>CALCRE010000094.1 GCA_937894465.1 uncultured Clostridia bacterium | reverse complement strand
TTCGTTGTCCGCTTCTCGGCGAAGATTTTCAAGGGCTCCCCAACCGCTTCCTGTAACGATTAACTCCTCAGCCGGTTTCAATGCAATGGTTTCTTTGGTTTTTACCAACAGGCTTTCTAAGTCTTGTTCCGAAATCATATGGTTCAGTTTTTCTTCCACTTCCCTTTTGGCGATCTCCCAGTCCCCGTGCACATTGGATCCTTTTGCATTCATGGCACCATAAGCTTCCATCCATTCCCAAGCGGTTTTAGGCGGCATGGGAAGACACTCATACTGTGTTCTGGCCAATCCTGCCTGTATTTCGGCATATTTCCCACCGGTACCGTCTGCTGAAAGGAATTCCTGCCACTTCTCCCCTCCAGGGCCTTGTCCCCAAACAAAAAGCTTCCTTCCCTTGAGTCTAGAGGTGGATGTTTGAATCAAGCCATATCCCTCACCATTTAATTGGCAGACATACTTTCTTGCCTGATCGCTCACCTTCCAAAAGAAATCAATGGCATGAGGGTTATTTACCGGATAGGTAATATCAATTCCGTTACTGACCGGAACAGTGGTTTTACTGATCATACCACCTCGATTGGTGTATGTTTCATTGGTGGACATCACAATTCGTCCGTCCTTTATTTCCGGAACCGCAATATTGCTCCACCAATACATGGGTACCACTTCGGTATTCGGATTAACGATCCGCATACGGCAAAACAATAACTTGGATTGATCCGGCAAAAAGAAATCCATTTGATATACAGCACGTCGTATTCTTTCAAACTCATACATCCTCAACACCGGTGTACCGTCATCAGCAGTCAGTTTTGCAGTGAACAAAGGAGAGCACGTGTATGGGTGGTGACCCACAACACCGCAATTCCACTCTACTCCGCCAGAAAACCATGCATTGCGAAATGCCAGGTTCCCCGGTCGGAATACCGGATTGGAGAAGGTAAGCTCCCGGCCTTTGTCCTTGTCAATCAAAGACCATAAGCGTCCTCCTAAAGAAGGAATGAATACAGCTTTTAAATGATCATTTTCCAATACGGCAGTCAACATTTCCGTGTCTTTTAATTCCCTGTCATACATGTCTTGTAAACGATAGGGAAAGGGACTGCCCACAAAGCCATACCCCACAAACAAACCGTCATCTTCGTCCAACATTGTTTTGGTTTGTTGCTGCACATTAATCATCCCTGCAATAGGGGGCAGGCTGCTCTCGCCGTGAAGATCGGCGCCCGGTAACTTCCACTTGGCAAAGGTCAAAGAACTCATCTGAATACCGTCCTTTCATAAAATGGTCATAGATCGATTCGTTTAAGATCATTATATCGCAATTTAAGCACCTTGAACTGCTTTATCTACTTGTTTAAGAATATGATTCCTGCAACGCAAAGTACGATACCCACCACCCGGTTTACTGTAATGACTTCCTTGTACAGTAATGCACCTACAAAAACCAAGATGACCGCTAACCCTATATTCGCTACTAATGATCCTGTACTGACATTCCATCCTGCACGATAAACCTTGATATATCCATATTCTAAGCCCACAATAGCCAAACCTAGCACCACGGAGGTCCAATTGAGCTTTTTCATATCATTTATCAAAATGTCGTTCTTACCGATTAGATAAAAGAACATCGATAAAGCGGCACCAACCGAGTATGTCACAAAAAGGGACAAAAACGGATTGGCGTTTTGCGGTGTGGATTTAGAACAAATATGATAAAAAGTATTGGCCGTGATCACCAAGAGAATAGGCCATATGTATCCCCACATAAATAAAACACCTCGTTGTGTAAATAGTAAACGAAGTCGATTATATCACAAAATACCGCTCTTATTGTTCTATTTTTAAGATGATAGACCATCGACAAAAACTTCTCACCATGTTATATTGCCTTACAGAGCCATATATAGCTCAAAGGGAGTAGAATAATGAATGCTGAAAAAGGTAAAAAAAGTTTAAGGTTTGAAACAAAAACCACGGTGTTTTTGCTCTGTTGGATAGCTTATGCCGCCATTTATTTCGGTCGTGCCAATCTGTCCGTAGCCGCTCCCGACATACAAAATTCCATGCATTTAACAAAAGCTCAAATCGGATTGCCGGGAACGCTTTTTTTCTGGATTTATGCTTTTGGACAACTGATCAATAGCAATTTAGGAGATCGCTTCACAGAGTATAAAATGGTTTTTGTAGGGTTACTGTTTACCGGACTTGCCAATTTGTTTTTCGGTTTTTCTAAAATATATCTGTTCTTTTTGATCTTTTGGGGAATAAACGGATTTGCCCAGTCCATGCTTTGGGGACCCATAATAAGGACACTGTCCCGTCAGTACCCGGGTGATATGAAAAGTAAAATATCGGTAGCCATCAGTACATCTATGGTAGGCGGGTATCTTGCCGCATGGGGATTGTCAGGAAAATTGACTGTTCTCTCCGGCTGGCGTTGGGCTTTCATTGTACCGGGCATATTCATCACCGCATTTTCTTTCATATGGCTGTTCAAGAGCAGACAACTTCAGAATAAACAAGATTTGTTTGACGTTTCTTCTCCTTTGGATCAAGATCAAAAGAGCCATGAAAAGAAAAGCACCAAGACTTTGATTTCCATGACGGAGCTGATCTTTAAGAGGAAATTATGGGTCATTGCCCTCATTTGTTTGATGCAAGGTTTGGTAAAAGAAAGTGTTTCTCTTTGGGGGCCTGTATTCATCATGGAAAGAAATCATATGGATCTGTCGGCTTTGCCGGGTACCATCCTTGTGATTCCCATCATTCACCTTTTCGGTTTATTACTTACCGGTCGTTTAAACAAACTGTTCCGTTACAAAGAGAAATGGACTATATTAACCATGTACATACTATGCGGTCTCTTTATCGGTTTACTGATCTTACTACCCGACATGCCTTTAGCCTTTTCTGTGGTGAGTACAGGTTGCGTTTTAGCCGCTATGTTCGGTGCTAACTCCATGCTCCTCGGCGTGATACCTATGAAATATGCCGAGTACAACCGCTCCTCCTCCGTGGCAGGATTTTTGGACTTTTTAACCTATATGTCAGCCGGGGTTTCCGCAACGTTTACCGGTGCTTTGGCCAACAATGCCGGGTGGTCATGGGTTCTGGTCTTCTGGTTGTCTGTTGTTGTCATTGCGATCGCCCTTATTGCATTCAGCATCTTTTATGATCGTGTGAAGTCATAGGTACTTTATCTCACTCATAAAAAAAAGAAGGTCAGTCATTTCACCGACAACCTTCTTATTTACATTTAAACTAGAGTTTATTTATTTGATTTAGGGTTTTTTAACCGGTGTAGCAGTACCGCTTCTATAGTCAATAACAGGGGCTTTGCCGTCAATAAACGTATTGTTTTTATAAAAATATGCGGCTACATCGGAATCGTCAATAACCGAAACTCCGGTACCTAATCCTACCGCTTCATCGGAACAAGCGAACTTATTGCCTGTTGCAGTTAGTTTCGGCATAGTATTGGTGCTTGCTATACCGTACCGAGTTTCAAATACATTGTCCGTTATGATGCTGCTCTCGCTATTAGCACCGGCACCTTGTATTCCTCTCAAGCAGTTTTTAAATACATTGTTTTTAACCGTCACCTTGTTTGCACCATTGAGTTGTACGCAACGATCCTTGTTGAGACCGTCAATTGTGAATCCTTCAACAGTGATGTTGTCGGCATTCGCAATGATTTCACCGTTTAATAAGGTTTTTTCTGCACCTTCTGCAGTTTTAAGGGTTACACCTTTTACCTTCATAGTGATGTTTTCCGTGTATGTACCGGAATCCACTACAATCGTATCCCCTTCTTTAGCAGCTTCAATCGCTTCTTGTATGCTTGCATATCCTGTCTTTTGTGTTTCGTTATGTACTTTGGCAGGAATCGCTATAGGCGTTGCAGTGCCACTTCTATAGTCGATTACCGGAGCTTTACCCGGAGCAAATACATTGTTGTTATAAAAGTAATCAATAATATCCGTTCCGTCAACAGAAGAAACTCCGGTACCTAATCCTACCGCTTCATCGGAACAAGCGAACTTATTGCCTGTTGCAGTTAGTTTTGGCATAGTATTGGTACTTGCTATACCGTATCGAGTTTCAAACACATTGTCCGTTATGATGCTGCTCTCGCTGTTAGCACCGGCACCTTGTATTCCTCTCAAGCAATTTTTAAATACATTGTTTTTAACCGTTGCCTTGTTTGCACCGTTGAGCTGTACGCAACGATCCTTGTTGAGACCGTCAATTGTGAATCCTTCAACAGTGATATTATCGGCATTCACAATGATTTCACCGTTTAGTATGGTACTAGCGGCACCTTTATCACCTTTAAGGGTAACACCTTTAACCTTCATAGTGATATTTTCTGTGTATGTACCGGGATCCACTACAATTGTATCCCCTGCTTTTGCAGCTTCTACCGCCTCTTTTATGGTTGCAAAGCTTTTTTTCTGATTTTCATTATGAGCAATGGGATCCGCTGCCGGCTTTGCTGTGGTCTCCTCCTTCTTCGTTGTAGTTTCTTGCTTTGTTGTGGTTTCTTGCTTTGTTGTTGTCTCTTGTTTAGTTGTCGTCGTCTCTTGTTTGGTTGTTGTTACTTGTTGTGTTGTGTCTTCCGGTTGTTTTTCCGTTTCTGAACACACAATCATGGAAAACATAACCGCAATAATGACGATCAAGCCAAAGTAACGAATAAAACTTTTTTGAACCATTTTTTCACCCTCCTTAATAATTAACAAAGCCATTATACTACACTATTCCATTTTTTTCAATATTTCATAGTTCCCTCACAGTTACTAAAAATATTACTTAAACTCCAAACTTGATGTTTACCATTCTTTTTAGGCATTAGCTAAAAGAAAATGTCGACCCTATCAATCAGACCGACATTCTCATGCATTTCATATTATTTTACATCATAAATTGCGTACACTTTTTTTAAGCGTAGCGTTTCTTCTTTCCTACCACCAAAGCCACCGCCAAAAAGGCCACGGTAAATCCTAATTGGATCAACATACTCGAGAACACCGGCTCCATTTTTTTGAGGTTGAAATTTGATGTTTTAGCAATGATGTTGTTAGCATTAACGAACCAATAGGAGGGGGTGAAACTCGCAATTCTCAAAACCGTGCTTCCTAAAAGCTCTTGCGGTACGAACACGCCGCTGATGAAGGACGACCCTAACGCCACTACATTGGTAACCGCAGACAAGGAACCTTCCCCTTTGATCAAGTTTCCGATCAAGAAACTCATAGCAGCACAACTTAATGCATATACAAATGAGTTTATAATAAAATAGACGGTGTTGATATTGATGCTGTTTTTGAGGTTAAACAAGACACAACATACAACCATGATCATCCAAGAGACTAATGTGAATACCAATATAGCGAGGAAAAACTGCAGACTGGAACGCATAGCCGGAATGGGTGAGCAAGCATTTCTTTTTCTCAAGTTGTCCTCGTTAAATACCATCATCAAAGTGCTGATCCCTAAAATCAAAACCGAAAACAGAGAATACACAAAGTAATTGAAGAAGTAGTTGGAATACACGAAATCCACTTGTTTGTCCTCAGGTACAGTCACAACTAAATTGGTTTGTTTGGTCATATCTCCTGCAACATATTCAACCAATTGATTGATGTCAATATCTTTTAAGTTCCTTACATATAATCTTGCAGTATTTAAGTACTTTTCGACACTCATATCGATATAGACGCCGGTATAGGAATCCGGTACTACGGTTTTTTCCAACATAACCTCTTCCCCGCTCATAAATCTTTGGGTAAAACCTTCCGGGATGCGTAGGATATAGGTTGCGAATCTGAAATACAAAGCGTCTTGGATGGCTTCAGTATCATCCTCAATCTCCACAAAATCAGCATTCTTTTCTAATTCCTTGATCAGTCCTTCCGTCAAGGGGGTGCTTTCCTCTGCAATGACGGCTATATTGGCTTTTGACTCTACAAAAGAAGGTTCTTTTTCAGTTTCCTTTGATATATTCGATGACATGATCAACGATAGCATAACAAACACACCAATGTAGATGGACATGATGGGGAGCTTTTTCTTAATCACTTTCATGCATAATTTAAAGATTTGCATATTTCCGCCTCCTGACAATCAAATAAGTTCCGATGCAAAACACCGGTATGAACACTGCCAAATACAACATGTTCTCAACATATCTTGAGTACGTGTCATAATAATACAGGCTATAATAAGCGTCGGTTAACAAGTTTAAGGGGTTCAAATAAGATAACAACGGCGCTTTTTCTTGTATGATGTACTTCATACCTTGGTACATCATGCCTGACAAGAAGGATAAGAACATAGAAACACCGATCAATACAGCGACCTTTGCGCCTTCTGACTTTTTTAACAGTGCAGATACAAATGAACCGAAGGATAATCCCACAATGGAACCTACAAAAGTCGTAAGCATTACAAATCCTAGCTTGTTGCCAAAGTCCACACGGATGACAAACCTTAAGAACAACAACAGTATTAGCATCTTACCATAATGAATCAATAATGAAGCCGACATATATGTCAAGAATGTTTTCATTTTGTGTACCGGTGCCAAGTTCAGCCGTGCCGCAGTATCCGTGTTGTTCGCCTGTATGTCGGACACGTCTCTTGAACCTTGCAAGCCGCCGTAAAAGCATGCCATGGCAATCAATGAATAAAAATAGCTTAATATGTTGTTAGGCTCAGCACTTGTAGCCGACACTTCCTTAATGTACGTCACCTGATTTTCTATGTCATTGACCAATGAATCCAGCGCTCCTAGGTCCTTTTGAACAATAGAGGCCACTGTAGCCATATTCTGCACATAATAATCCGTAAAACTACGGATGATGCTTTGATTCAGACCGGATTGTTTGATACTCAACGTTACCGGAGACCCTGCCATTAAGTATCCCGCTACTTCGTTATCTTCCAGCATCTTCTCCGCTTGCTCTTTTATCACCACATGGAGGTTGAACAAAGGACTCTCCCCGGTGGATACTTCCTGAAGAACGCTTTGAAAGATTTCATCTTTTTGATATTCTTCATCATTGACCACCGCCACATCGATTGCACGGAATGTTTCTTGATCGTTAATTCCGGACAATGCCAAGTTAAAAAACAATGCAAGAACGATGGGAAACGCCAATGTCCAAAACACCGTTTCCTTGTCTCGTAAGAGACATTTCATTCTATATTTGAATATATGAGAAAACATGTGATACCTCCTTAATCCCTTAATTCTTTTCCTGTGATTTCAAGGAAGACGTCGTTTAATGTGGGTAGCTCGGAATAAATCTTTCCATATTCAAGGCCCTCTTTCTTGAAGAACTCCAACACATACTCCAAATTGTTTTGACCTTTTCCGGAGCTGATCACTAATACACCGTTATATTCCACGGACAAAACGTTAGGAATGCGTTTTAGCCGTTCAATGTGCTCCGGAGTAATTCCTGATGTCTCCACAGTAATTTTCTCACCTAATGTGATCATGTCCTTCAATTGGTCTTTTGTACCCTGAGCGATAGCCCTACCCTTATCTAAAATCATGATACGGGTACAGATCTGCTCCACCTCTTCCATATAGTGTGAAGTATATACAATGGTTGCACCTTGTCGATTTAACTCTACAATGCCTTCTAAAATCTTGTTTCGGCTTTGAGGGTCAATAGCCACAGTGGGTTCATCCAAAAAAATCAATTTCGGCTTATGGGCGATGCCGCATGCAATATTCAATCTGCGTAGCAGACCTCCACTGAGCTTCTTAGGATAAAATCCGATAAAGTCTTGCAAACCGGTAAATTCAATGGCTTCTTGGACCAGTTTTTTTCTTTTTTCTTTGCCTTCCACATATAAGCCACAGAAGTAGTCGATGTTATCATAAACGGTCAATTCATTGTATACTGCAACATTTTGCATCACCACTCCAATGTCCCGTTTAATCCCATAGGCTTCCGGCGTCATAGGTTTTCCAAAAATCTCGATGCTGCCGTGATCATATTGCAACAATGATAAAATACTGTTGATTGCAGTTGTCTTACCGGAACCATTCGGCCCTAACAATCCGAAGATCTCTCCTTCTTTCACCGATAAGGACAGATGGTCCAAAGCCACCAAGTCACCGTATCGTTTCACTAAATTTTCCACTTTTATAACCATATAAATAACCTCCGTCATTTCATTTTCACTTTATACATTCATTCTAATACACCACATAAGTTTAAAACAGTGTCGCAAATCATATTCATAGATGACAAATGTCACATCCTCATGTTAAAATTAGACAGTATCAAGATGATTTGATTTCTTAAAAGAAGAGGCCGACTATGAACACTGAAACCCTATTTGATAAACTCATCATATTTCTTTGCTGCTTGATCTTATATTTTTGTCAAACGGATTTTGACATTAACGTAGCTATCATAACTGTGGTGATATCTTTTGTAGGATTCATCAGCTTTTTCGATAACCCGGTGATCAAAGTCGTTTTAACAGTAGGGTATTCGGTTCTATGCATGTTCGTTCCCTCCTCGATTATCTTCATGCCTGCTATGACCTATGACATGGCAATCGGTAAATACAGGGCTTGGAATGTTGTTGCCCTAATACCGATTGTTAATTTCGCTTATGAAGCCTCTTTGCTTTTAACCATTACCGTCACAGGTTTGGTTACTTTATCCCTTTTGATTCGTTACCGAACAGAAAACCAAATAAAGATGCATAAACAAAACAACCGGTTAAGTGACACTGCTCGTGAAATGTCGAGTTTGCTCGAACAACAAAAAACTGATTTGATACAACAACAAGACAATGAACTGCACATAGCAACCCTCAATGAAAGAAACCGGATCGCCAGAGAAATCCATGATAATGTAGGTCATTTACTATCGAGTTCCATTTTGCAATCTGCAGCTTTGAAAACTATTGCGAAAGAAGAGACCGTAAAGACCGGATTGGATACCCTCAACCAAACGTTGACTAAAGCCATGAACAATGTACGGGAAAGTGTTCATGGCATCTATGACCAATCCATTGATTTAAACTTACAGATCCAAGAGATAATTGATCAATTCGGGTTTTGTGAAATAAAATACGATTATTTCATTACCGGTAATCCGA
The DNA here is from genome assembly GCA_937894465.1 of uncultured Clostridia bacterium. Taxonomy (GTDB): domain Bacteria; phylum Bacillota; class Clostridia; order JAAYHZ01; family JAAYHZ01; genus JAAYHZ01. The sequence continues at coordinate 20,255 of CALCRE010000094.1, read as the reverse complement.
ATAAGAAAATAAAGTATGCATTTATCACCATAGTCAAAGAAGCGTTGGCCAATGTCGCAAAACATTCCGACGCCACACTGGTAACCGTTACGTTACGGGAACACCCTGCACTGTACCAGTTGATTATCAAGGACAACGGCCATGTAAAAAGCTATCGTACCGATGAAGGATTAGGCTTGAGAAACATGGCCGACCGGGTGGAGTCTTTGAAGGGACACATGAACATATCCATTAAAAACGGCTTTGAAATATTTATATCCGTACCAAAGGAGTAAAAACGATGAACGTATTAATTATAGATGATGATCAATTAGTGTCTGCATCATTAAAAATCATACTCGAATCCGATCCCATGATCCAAGTCACAGGGGTGGGAAACAGTGGAGCAGCCGGGGTAAATCTATATATGAAATTAAAGCCGGATATACTGTTAATGGATATTCGCATGGATCATATGACCGGCTTGGATGCTGCAGAACTGATTTTAAAAGATGATCCGAATGCCAAAGTATTGTTTCTTACCACCTTTTCCGACAATGAATATATTATAAAAGCTTTTCAAATCGGCGCAAAAGGATATATCTTAAAGCAAAATTATGAAAGCATCATCCCTGCATTAAAAGCGGTTTTTGTCGGGCAACGGGTATTCGGAGACGAGATCATCAGCAAGATGCCTTCCTTTAAAAGCTCCCGGCAGCCCCAAACCCTGACAAGGTTTGATTTGAGCGAAAAGGAAGTTGAAATCATCACTCATGTGGCAGGAGGCTTATCCAACAAGGAAATATCCGAAACATTGTTTTTAAGTGAAGGCACTATCAGAAACTACATCAGTGTCATATTGGAAAAGCTGAATTTAAGAGATCGAACTCAACTAGCCATATTTTATTACAAAAATACTTGAAAAAATGATTGACAAACAATCTTTTTCTTTTTATAATTCATATAATTCCGATAGGTTTAATAGTATTTAGAAGAAAGGCTGTCATTATGAATAATAAGAAATATAAATTTGAAACACTACAATTGCATGTTGGTCAGGAACAGCCTGACAGTGCTACCGATGCACGAGCAGTCCCCATATATGCCACAACCTCCTATGTTTTTAAAGACAGTGCCCAAGCGGCAGGACGTTTTGCGTTGAGTGAAGGAGGAAACATCTATACAAGATTGATGAATCCCACATCCGATGTGTTTGAAAAAAGAATTGCAGCGTTAGAAGGCGGTGTTGCAGCTTTAGCTACCGCAACAGGTGCGGCCGCCATTGCATATGCCATTCAAAACATTGCCGTAGCCGGAGATCATATCGTATCCTCCAATACTATTTACGGCGGCACATACAACTATTTTGCCAATACTCTCAAAGAATCCGGTGTGGAAACCACCTTTGTAAGCGGTAGTGACATTCGAAATTTTGCAAATGCCATAAAACCCAATACAAAAGCCATATTCATAGAAAGCTTAGGAAACCCCAACAGTGATATCATTGATATAAAAAAAGTCGCAGACATTGCTCATCAAAACGGAATTCCTTTAATTGTGGACAATACATTCGCCACACCTTTTTTACTAAGACCCATTGAATTAGGCGCTGACGTTGTGGTTCATTCCGCTACCAAATTCATCGGCGGACACGGAACTGTTCTAGGAGGCGTTATTGTAGACGGAGGCAAATTCGATTGGGTAGCCAATGACAAATTCCCGGGATTATCAAAACCCTGCCCCGGATATCATGGAATCGTCTTTACGGAAGCCGTGGGGAATGTGGCATATATCACAAAAATCCGTACCACTTTAATGCGCGATACCGGTGCTACCATCAGCCCGTTTAATTCTTTCCTGTTGCTTCAAGGATTGGAGACACTTTCTCTTCGCGTGGAACGTCATGTGGAAAATGCTTTAAAAACAGTAGAATTTTTAAGCAAACACCCCCAAGTGGAAAAAGTAAATCACCCGGCTTTGGAAGATCACCCGGATCACCCACTGCACACACAATATTTCCCGAAAGGTGCAAGCTCCATATTTACCTTTGAAATAAAGGGCGGTGCAAAAGCTGCTCAAAAGTTCTGCGAGAGCCTAGAGTTATTTTCTTTGCTTGCTAATGTCGCCGATGTGAAATCCTTGGTCATTCACCCGGCTTCCACCACCCATTCCCAGATGAGTGAGGAGGAATTATTGTCCGGGGGAATCAAGCCTTCCACTATTCGGTTGTCCATCGGAACAGAGCATATCGACGATATAATCGCCGACTTGCAACAAGGATTTGATGCAGTGAAGTAGTATAATCTTTCCTTTGGTAAAACATAATAAATGTAAACCGAAGGAGGAGCAGATGAACGTTGTACAATTTATAAAACGATTAATAGCAGAATCAAAAAAGGATAACATAACTGAGTATGCATACAGGATGACCTATCAGTTATTGTTATCCTTTTTTCCCTTTCTGGCTTTTCTCATGACAGTCATCAGTTTTGCCCAACTTGATTTTTCCATGCTCATATACTCTACAGAATCCTTCTTTCCAAAAGAAGTTTACGAACTGATTTATAACATTACTTCCGAAACCAAAGCAGGGCAACGCTCCAATTGGTTGTCATTTTCGGCATTGTTTGCCTTGTATGCAGGTTCAGGCGGATTTAGAGCTATAATGGAAGGCGCGAACAGAGTCACGTCTTCTTATAAAAGAAGAGGAGTTCTATTGGAGTTTGCATTGTCTGTCGTGTGGGCTTTGCTTTTTTCATTTGCCATCACATCAGCATTATTGGGTATTGTTTTCGGTCAAAAAATTGTTCACCGCCTCAGCGTGATTTTACCTTTTGCATTAAACGAAGATGTTTTGAATATCCTCCGGTTGATCCTCCCTATAATATTTGTCTTTATCTTATTCCTAATGATTAATATGTTTGTTCCCTCTCGACAGGTTTGCCTTTCCTGCGCCTTGCCCGGAACGATATTTATCACCGTCGTATGGATCGCTTTTACATTGCTATTCGGATTTTATGTGAATTATTTTGCGGACTTTTCAGTGTTTTACGGAGCCATCGGCTCTGCGATCATTATGTTGATATGGATGCAGCTTACTTCTGTAATTCTTCTTGTTGGAATGGAAATCAACTCTCTACTCATGGAATTAGGCATAACAAAACCGAAAGGTGCATCTTAAGTCCGGTATATTCCCTTTCGGTTTTATGAGTTTTCTATATTATTGTTCCCTTATGATATTACTCTTCTTGCAGTTACAAAACGCTTTGTATAGGTTGCTGAGTTTAAAGAGCTGATAGTTACGCTCATGGTTGATCCGGAGGATGCATGAATGAACTCTCCGTTACCTATGTAAATTCCCACATGACCGATGGAACTGCCTGAGCTAGGACTGGTAAACAAAATCAGGTCTCCCGGAATCAGATCGGCTTTTGCCACTTCATACCCCACAGAGCGCTGATTAGCCGCAACCCTGGGTAACGATACATTGAAATTCTTAAATACAAAACACGTAAATCCGGAGCAATCAAATGATTTTGGACCGTTTCCACCATATGTATATGGTGTGCCTAAATATTGTTTGGCAAAAGCGACGATTGCTTCCCCTGTTGCAGTGGAACTGATATTACTTTGCCCTTCCGGCTTGCCTACTGCAGCGTTTCCAAATAACTTTGCTATGGTGGAAGGACCAACCACTCCGTCTACATACAAATTGTTCACTCTTTGAAATGTCATTACTGCATTGAATGTTTTCGGACCGAAAGTTCCATCCGGATAACCTGTTGAATAGCCTAATTCGTTTAATCGGCTTTGAAGAAGCGTTACAGGATGACCTTTGCTGCCTACCCGCAGTGTGGCCATAATGGAAGTCGGGGAATCGGATTGACCGGAATTATCAATCACATTGGTTCTAGATTCCGCTTGCTCATTTGTGTCTTGAGTCTCACCGGCAACACCGGAAAACATGATTTCCAGCGTCTTCGGACCTGCTATACCGTCTGCCTCCAAATCATTGTTTTTTTGAAACAATACCAAAGCATTTATGGTGCCATTTCCGGCAATTCCGTCTATCGTACCTACCGGATATCCTAAATCATATAATCGTTGCTGAACACGTTTGACCTCGTCACCGCGGCTTCCTTTTCTTATGTATGTAGCTGCAAATACCGTTTGTGACAAACTTGAGAATAGTAATAAGAATACAATTAATAATGCTAAAGCACTTTTTATTTTTTTCATTTTATTTTTCCACCCATAATTTGATTTATCCCGTTGTTTACCATTTAAACACATCAGTTCGATGAAGTCAATACGAGGGAGGTTACAACAATGTTACAATTCCGGAACACCCATAGTCCACAAGAATCAAGCATGAGAATGAAAAACGATAAAGAAGAGAAATATAGCGGATATATGAAAGGAGAGGAAAAGTACAGAAGATCTCTGCATTTCCTCTCCTTATGTAGTTCAATTGTCATACTTTGTCAAAAGTCTATTTGTTCACGTTCTTATACTGATAACTTACGTCTGTACCGTCTACAGTCACCAGCATGTATTTCATATTTTTGAAATCGTCCGTCACTTGTTGTGACTCTATGTAGCGAACACCGTTTTTCACTTTCACGGAATCGGCTTTGCCTTCACTGAAGACCCACACATTTTCAAATTGATTGCGGCGGTATTCCTCAATCTTTTCACAAAACAAGGATGATTCAAGGGTATCCCCAAAGGCTCCGGGCGCATCGGACATGAATATGAAAACATTGTCTGCTTGAGATTGGTCCAATTGATTGAGAAACCACCTCCATTGCTCCGAACTTGCTGTCAGGCTTTTGTTTTTAGTATCCAGACTTATCATCAAATTGCCATTTTGAGAAGTGGATGAGTATCCGCCTTCCGTTGTAATCCGAGGTATGTACAATGACAAAACCTCATCCATGGATCCTGGTCCTGTAAATACGGCAAAATCATAAAGATTGTTGAATGCCTCGGACAAAGGTGCCAAATTGGGCATTTTTGCTGCTTCTTTCGTTTGGACTTGCCCCATTACGGCAAAATGGAGATTTCCTTTAGGCCTTAATGAATCAGTGGGCTTAAAAGCCATATCAACCGGTTCTTTGACATCAGGAAGATGTATAGTACCTTTCGGATATACAATCTCACTTACAGTCAATTCGTCGATAGTAATATAACCGGCATTGAGTCCCTCCTTTGTTTTGGTAACACTAATTCCGGTCAACCGTGCAGGTTTGGCAATGGATTCAACAGATGCATCCAATCGCTTCCATCCGGTCCAGTCCATCGAATCAGTGAGCCGGACAGTGTGTTTTCGTCCGTTTGCATCGGTAATTTCAACACTGACCCTGTTATAGTTTTTTTGGTTGGAATGTACTTGTATGCTCAAACGTGATGCATTTTTATCCAACAATAATCCTACACCTTTATATGTTGCAGTGATCGTGTTTTTATCTGTACCAAAGTAGTTGTAATACATCATGCCTGCGGCGTTCCCGGAATATTTCAGCCCGTAAGAAGGCTTCATGACATTATTGCCAAATCCGTTAATCGATTCAAAATCATCTAATATAGAAGAATCAATGGATGCGATTCTCAAGGGTATATAAGTTTTTGTTTTTCCAAAAGAAACCGTTACTGTTTCCGTTCCGCTTAATACCGGAGTCAAACGCCCATCTTCCACTAACCCTATGTTTCTATTCATAGCCCACTGCATATCTTTCGATGCTATTTTCGCTTCAAAACCATTTTTGTCCATTCCGGTTACAAATGGTAACTCCACTGTCTCTCCTTTTATCGCATACAGATCGGATGGAAACTCAAGTTTCACCGGAGCATCTAAGATCAAAATATCCACTTCAGCCGTAATATTGTTCAGCTTTGCTGTAATCGTTCCTCTCCCTGTCGTAGACGGATAAAATACATTATCTTTAAAGACACCTTCCACGCCGCTGACGCTCCATAAAGCATTGTAATTGCCGATATCCATGGGATTGTGATTCCGATCTGTCGCCGTCACACTCAGCACTCTGCCGGTATTGACAAACATATTGGCATCTTCCATGTGTATATACAGCTTGTCCAAAGGAGCACTCGGTGCATTTACGGTGATTCCCAATGCTGTGGGAATTCTTCTTAATGTGCCGTCGGAAGGAGAGTTCACAGTGGTAACCTCCGTTTGTCCTTCTTTTCGAGCCATCATGGTGGTGGAACCTCCACCGTCCAAATTCAAGGCGTTGTATGCCCCTAATTCCACCATAAGACCGGCCAACTCAGTAAGGGTCATTCCCTTGCTTCCTTTCTGTCTTCCGTCCACTGTCACCATCAAAACATTTTTACCATCCTTAGTGACCCCGATGGCCGTTCTCGGGTGAACACCGGCAGCATCATGGGTAAAGGAAGAAGGAATCGCTCCTTTATCAACCAAAACACCTCCACCGGTTACAGCGGTTTGGATTTTTTTCAAATCCGGGTTTGTTTTGACTTCAAATTTTATCACTTCTCCCACTTTAAAATTTGAATTTAACAAGTGAACACCTGCTTTTTTAGTGACCACCACAAATCCGTTTTTAGGTATCCGGACTGCCGGTTTGTAATTTCGAATATCAATAACACGGTTGTTGTCCACCACCATTTCCACAAAATCAGAATTAGCCGAACCGGGGGAAAATTCTCCCCAACTGCTATCTAACACTGTCAAGTCATTGTATCCGTAATATGGCATATTATATCGCCCCACAGGAACCGACTTGCCTGATTGATTTATTAATGTCAGCTCGGTTTTCCAATAATCAATCAATGCATTGTCAAACACATCCACCGAAAAGGTTGCCATATGGTTTTTGTTTCTGTTGAAATCGTATGATGCACTTTTGATTTTCCCGGATTCCACCACAGGGCCAATAGTTATGGTTTCACCTGGATTGAGTGTCGGATTAAAAAAAGACGCATTAATCGCAGCCACGGCGTCTTTTTCCTCCACATATGTCGCCGTGGTTTTTGGATTTACTAAAACATCATTATTAGTTAGCGTTTCAAAGTTTATGTAGGGGTTGGTAACATCAACTCGCAGAACATTGATGTTTTGCCATCCCTGTTTTGTAAATCGTATCATATGTTCATGGAGTACACCGGATGTAATGGTCTCGGTGCTTGTTGATTCATAAAATACGGGATTGTCGGCTTCTGCTGCTTTTACTTGAAAAAACGGGTTGAATGCAATCATCAACGCTAAAAAAAGCATAAACCGGCCTCTCATTTTACTTTTTACCTTCATAATAACCTCCCCTAAAAATTATAGATCTCTTGCCTATTATATATTAGACGAGGTTCTTGTCCGGAAAGTTCCGGTATATAAAAAGAAAAAAATACAAAAAAAGAAGGCACGTTATATGCCTTTCTTACATTTCACGTCAATTTTACTCGATTGTGATGGCTTCTGTGGGACATGACTCGCGGGCATCTTCTGCTGCATCCGCATCTGCATCATCGATTTCATCAACGATTACTTCAGCCAGCATGTCGTCGTCCATTTCGAACACCTCAGGACATAATTCGGTACAAAGTCCGCAGCCGATGCAAAGATCCTTGTCAACAAATGCTTTCATATACAGTTACTCCTTTATATATTTTTTATAATTGCGAGGATTCGGAGCCTTTATTACAAAAAGCTCTGTGATCTCGTCTTGACTGTTTGATACATCCATATGAGTGTTGTACGGTATGTTCAATATGCTGCCTGCTCCGTAAGTATTAGCAGGCAGACCGTCCAATACTAAAGTAACATAACCTCTCACCACAATCATATGAACAATGGAGTTAGAATAGTGCAGGGGCAATGAATCACCTTTAGGTAACACCATATGATTGATATTTACATATTCATCATCAATCACTTTCTCAATCAGTTTTTCATCCGTAACCTGATAAGAGAATTTAGTTTCAATCATTTTATGACACATCCTTTCCGTTTTTCTTCATAATATACATTTCCTATAAACCTATATCATGATTCCAATTGTAGAATGTCCCTTGCAAATATTCCGTAACCACGGTTACCATTTTATCCTCAAAAGACCAAAAATTACTTTTAGGATAATGTGTTTTAAAACACCTACGAATGTACCCCATCCTTATAGGTTTGTCAATCACTAATTAGGAAAAATTTGATGTCGAAAATTTGATATTATTTAATTAATTATTCACAAAACGTTTTCAAAAATTACATTTAAATAATAACTAATATATTGTATAATAAGTATAGGATCAATTTGAGAAAAAAGGTGGTTTATATATGAAAAATGCAAAAAGCCCAAAAAAACCATTGATTTATTATTACATCGTTTCATTGATCGTTTTAATGTTGATCAATTGGTTGGTCGTGCCGGCTTTATTCAATATTCCCGAAGTGGAGGTGGATTACGGCACATTCCTGGATGAGTTATATGCAGGAAATATATCAGAAGTCAGTGTAAGCGATACACAGATCGCTTACATGTTAAAAAGCTATTCCGACGGAAAACGGGTCTTGTTCAAAACAGGAAATATGGGTGAACCGGATTTAGCTGATAAACTTTACAAAGCGGGTGTTACATTTACAAAAGTTCTTCCTAAGCAACAAAACTATTTTATCACCCTTTTGTTAACCTGGGTGGTTCCATTTCTTTTTGTCATGGGATTAAGCCGGGTGCTTATGAAAAAGTTCGGCGGGCTGGGTAACACCATGTCCTTTGGAAAGAGCAATGCTAAAGTTTATGTTGAAGCTGAAACAGGAAAAACCTTTAACGATGTTGCCGGACAAGAAGAAGCCAAAGAAGCCCTACAGGAAATTGTGGATTTTCTCCATAATCCGGTTAAGTATAAAGAAATCGGCGCCAGTATTCCAAAAGGTGTTTTGTTAGTGGGGCCTCCGGGGACAGGTAAAACATTGATGGCAAAAGCTGTCGCCGGAGAATCCAAGGTGCCCTTCTTCTCCATTTCCGGTTCGGAATTCGTTGAAATGTTCGTCGGCATGGGTGCCGCTAGAGTTCGTGATTTGTTTAAACAAGCTCAAGAAAAAGCACCTTGTATTGTGTTCATCGACGAGATTGATACCATCGGAAAAAGCAGAAATTCCGGAATGGGAGGTAACGATGAAAGAGAACAGACTTTAAACCAATTATTAACCGAAATGGACGGCTTCTCTCCGGATAAAGGCGTCATCATATTAGCCGCCACTAACAGGCCGGAAACATTAGACAAAGCATTGTTGAGACCGGGACGGTTTGACCGACGTGTTCCTATGGAACTTCCGGATTTACAAGGTCGTGAAGCCATTCTTAAGCTCCATGCCAAAAAAGTGAAATTGGACAATGACATTGATTTAAATCTAATCGCCAGAGCAACATCCGGAGCTTCCGGGGCGGATTTGGCAAATATCATCAACGAAGCGGCCTTAAGAGCCGTAAGGATGGGTAGAAAAGTCGCAAACCAGTCTGACCTTGAAGAATCGGTGGAAACAGTCATTGCCGGCTACCAAAGAAAGAATGCTGTGGTCAGCCAAAAGGACAAGCTGATCATCGCTTATCATGAAATAGGGCACGCCTTGGTTGCTGCAACACAAAGTCATTCGGCTCCGGTACATAAAATCACCATTGTACCGAGAACATCAGGAGCATTAGGATATACCATGCAAGTAGATGAAGCCGAACAGATCTTATTAAGCAAGGAGCAGGCATTGGATCGAATCACCACATATATGGGAGGAAGAGCTGCCGAAGAATTTGTTTTTAACAGCATTACCACAGGTGCTTCCAATGACATTTCCCAAGCCACAAAGTTGGCCAGAGCAATGGTTACCAGGTACGGCATGAGCGAAGAGTTCGGAATGATGGCTTTAGAAACCGTCAACAACCCCTATTTAGGAGATGAATCCTCCTTATTGGTATCCTCTGAAACATCATCTAAAATTGACGAAGTGGTGTTAAGGATATTAAAGGATGCCTACAAGAAGGCCAAGGATCTGTTGAAACAAAACAGCGGTAAACTCCATGAATTGTCCAAAGAATTGCTGGAAAAAGAAACAATGACCGGTGAAGAGTTCATGAAGATATTCAATGACCCGGACAACAAGCTGCTCGATAACACTGCCGCATTTTAAAAAAGATTAAACAAATAAGTTTATAAAAAAAGGGGAGTTTTTATCCCCTTTCTTTTCTGTGTTTTTTTACTTTAATCCGTGAAAGCTTCTCAACGCTCCTTCAAAGTCTGGCAGCTGATAGGAAGGAAAGTCAATATTGTTGTAATAAGTGTCAACAATACCTCTTAAACCCGCCTCATACAATTGTTCAATGTATGAATCCCAACGGCTATCCGTAAGTTTTATGCCACCCTTCCACACACCTTCGGCAAAGTCATTTACAATGGTGTCAATCTGTGCGCGTACCGATTCATAATCCGCTACATATTTTTCATACATTCCTTTTCCCATTTGCATCACATTAATGTACTTATAGGGCTCGATGCCATACTTTTTCATCCATTTACCATTATATTGAAAGGTAAGTATTTGCTTTTGGGCATCATAGCCGAAGAAATTTTCTTCCCCGAAATAATCATTGATCCAGAACTTACCCATTCGATACTTGATCGGGATTCTGTCCTCCTCCATGAGAATTCGAGTACTGTTATAGGGCTCACCGGACCAAGTAAAATGAATTCCTTCCACTCCGGCATAAACCTGATCGGAAAAATCATTAAAGGGATCTTGGTGATAATCGTTCCAAATGGTAAATATACGAGCCAGCTTTTCATCCGAAACGCCTCTTCCGAATGTAAAAACTTTTCCTGTTTCTTCACTCATGGCAGCTAATCGGGATCTTTTTGCTGAAAAGTCATTCCCCGGCCCCTTTAAAGCAGGTAGGATCACAAAGGTTGCTTCATCATCAGTATTTACCCATATACTCTGTGGTACATACTTGTTATCCAAGTTCTCCGGATTGCAAATCTCCGACAGTTCAGCAGTAAAAAAACCGGTTTTTCCCTTCATCCACATACTATGTAATTCATCGTTATTAGAAGGAGCAACCCGGGCATATCCTTTCTTACGCATTTCATCCGCCCACTTCATATAATCCATGTATCCTGCATGAGCGTAATAAGGGACAATATCCCCGGACAACCAATCCCTGTATAAATAGTTGGTATCGGATGAAATAATACCGAATTGTCCCCAAAGTAGATCGGTATATATATTTTTAACGGTATGGGGCCAAATCACTGCCCCAAAGGTGTCATTGATACCGTTTTTATCCGGATCGTCTACGGTGAATGCCTTGAATATTTCATTTAGGTAATTGTGTTCTATGTAATAATTGGTGATAAACAGCCGACCGTCGTAAGGACCAAACTTTTCATTCGTCAAGGAAATCGGTGTCAAATAATCCTCCGCAATCCCCTGTCCGATGCTATCCAACCAATCCAATCGCATAACGGGAACAATTGTGTTATGCAGATATGTGTTGTCAATAACGGACAAGCCGTAGTAAGCTTGCGAATTACCCACTCTGTTATATTGAAGCCCGTAAGGTCGGTTTTGGAGCATTTTTTCATAATAATGCATAAAATGCTCGCTGATTAAGCTCAAGGGTACCGACCTGGTAAATTCATTATCATGAAGTTCTTTGGGGGTTAAAGGGCTTCCCTCTAAAAGACCAACATCAGGAATATCTCCTGCCGCCAACATCTTTTTCAATCCCACAGTATCATTGCTATGAATATTCCAGACCTTAAAATCCACATTATATTTTTCTTCCAAGAGTAATTCATCCCAAGCACCCTCGTTATACCTGGCTCCCATACCGGTCAACCAACTGATATCAAAAAACTCAGGGTAAGGGTGCTCCTTAGCTTCATCAAATTCATCCGGTTCATCTGTTGATTCTTGCGATCCTTCTTTCTGCTCATCAATAGGTGCTGCAGGTGTTTGAGTTGTTTCTTCCGTTTGCTCCGTTTCGGATTCACTTGTTACCATGGTCTCTTCAGCGGAACTTGGTATGCTGTTTTTTATAGCATCACAGGAAGACATAAAAAACAACAAAAGGATGGAAACTTGAAAAATACTAATCACCTTTATGTTTCTTTTCAAAATAATCATCCTCCTTCTCTAACCTCTTCCTATATTTTACCACTCATTCAGGTGATAAAGCAATAACTTTACATGGGCATTTCCACTTTGCAATTGATAGTTCGAACCTTTACCTTATTGCCTTTCGGAATAGTTACCTCAAGTATATAACGATCAGATCGGACTGTTTCACCGTTGCGTCTTATCTTCACATAGAACTCGGTCTTTCCCCTTTTCAATGCGGTTACCACGCCGTCTTGGAGCATTGCTATCTCGGGATTGGTATTGATGACCTCCATATACCCGTCCAGTTCGGTAAACTCAGCACCGGACTCATAATTTACCGTGTAAGACAGATTAGTCGTACCTGATACCTGTAGGCGAGGATTCTTTAATGAAATGATCACCTCATCCACAGCAGACATGGATTCATTCCCCAAGGGGATCACAAAATCCTGTCCTTCCACCATGTAGTACAGATAACCCTTTGTAAAGTCTTGGCTATCCGCCAATGCTTTTATCGTAGTGACATCCCCGATTTCCAACAATATTTGGTCGTTTTGCTTTCTTGCTCCTAAAATTCTGTAAACGGCATTTCTTACATCATTGTTCTTAATATAAATATATCGTCCGACGATGTTTGAAATTTCCGGTTCCCGGTCGAACTTCACTGTGATTTGATTTTTCAAGCTTATTTCCTTTGTAAAGTCCGTCACCTTTCCGGTATATCTTGCTTCAACAGATTCATCTTCACTTTCGAAAACCCCGTCGTTTACATATGTATAAAATGGAATATCATCTCTTTCAGAATAGACCCCGAAGAAACCCTTGAATGTGAATTTTTTGTTCACTGTCAACACCAAGTCGTCATTTACAGAATAAATCACATAATCCGTCCTACCGTCTTTAAAGCTTACTTTCACACAAGCAGCATCATTTCCTTCATAGGTTTTTCCATCGGCAGTCAACAACACCTTCGAGATATCCTCAATGACCCTCTCCCCTTTATAAGGCTCGATGACCGAAGTAAACAGACTGTCCAAATTGTTTCCGCTACGGACAGCCATTAAATACTCCAACTCCTTCGGGTTGCCCGCCTTGTTTCTGGGGGGAGTTCCGGTGGTGATGGCCACATCATCCGTTTGATTGAGCATGGTCAATCGGATATGAACATCAGTCGCTGAGCTTTTACCTCTTCCCAAAGCATTCCAAGTATCCTTTACATGCCAGTCCACACTAAATTTTTCACTTGGATTTGTATCCCTTCGAACTTTGGTCAACCAATGGAATCCGCTGTTTGCGGTATCTTCCTTCGGACGAATACCAAACTCAGTATCCGCGCCGGCGTAGGTTCCCACATATTCCCCTTTTGAATCGGTTTGCGGTGTCAAATCCAACCCTTCCGTAGTGACAGTGCCTTCAGCGCCGTGAAAGCTGTAAAGATGCTCCGAACCTCCTTGAACCCTGAAAAAGTCTACGGTATAAAAGTCGGTATCATTGATCTTGATCATAGCGGCGGTTCGTCGGTAATCCACATTTTTGGACTGATAAGCCAAAGGTGCATCCACATCGGTAAGCCTGACATAATTGGATTCATCGAAATGTAAGGGCATCTCCACCTTGTTAAGAATATCCTGCCCGGAACGATCCACCATTACAGTGTTATGACTAATGGTATTGTCCACCCATTCCAAGCGATGGGGGTTGGAATCGGCATATTCCGGATAACCTAATTCCGGTGTCAAATCCAACCCGTAAGCATTGATCCCTAAATTCAATGTATCGGAATGACCGTGTCCGTTGCTTACACCATAGTACATCCATAATGCTTTTTGGGTGTCTCCCAAGTCGGCAATGTCCTTCATGTGCTGTGCGTCCGGGTCGTAAAGCACCAAATCGGACAAAGTTAATCCGTATCCTGAGGATTGCTCGCTCTTACCTTTGCAAACAAAGCGGATTTCGTGATCTCCTGCGTCAAGAGATACTTCCTTCATAGGTACATAAACGGATCCGCTTCCGTGAAAATTGACGGTACTGATTTTCTTTCCGTCTATGTATACATCATAGTCACCGGAGGATCCGGACTTCACGCAACCCAATTCAATTTCATAGTCATTTGATTCAAGAACATTGAAGGTAAATTGAACCGAGTCACCAATATCTTGTGCATTGAAGAGCAAACGTTGGCTCCTTATGGTTTCCAAGTCCGCCGATGCAGTATAAGGCAGCTCGGCAAGGGTATGATGAATCCCCAAATCAATGGTAATATTGTATCCGTCCCTTAACACGGAAAGACCGTATCCTGTGAGATTGTCGCTTTTTAATACCAAGGGTCCGTATTCATCAATCACTTGTTGAATATCCGCCGCTACCTGCTCCGGATCTTCATGAAAAATGTCTCCATGGATTCCTTCGGTGGAATTGTTATTTAAAAAATATATGACTTGAGCCAAAAGAGGATCTTTATAATGCTGATAAGCAAGAATCGTTTGATTCATATCTACATATCTTGTTGGGTTTCCGGTAGATGCTGAATCCCCGATGATAGCACTGTATTTATCAGTCAGCATCAAAGGAATCATGGCAAAAAACATCTTACGGAACTTGGGGTTTTCATAAAGGTCGGCAGCCGGATACAATTCATATCCTGCCAAAGTATTGGCAACGCCAATATATTGGGATAACCACAACTGATTGTATCCCGGTGCGGCTTCGTTTCCATGACCATCACGATTGACGTCATTGATGAATGTGGCCAGTATATTACCTCCTGTGACATTGCTTGCGGAAGAAACACCGGATTTAAAGTTAAAATCCAACCACTCCTTTGTCTCCGGCATGGAATCCAACACTACAGCGGCTGTAGCAAGAGTGCTCTGGTGCATTCCGTTGTTACCCCGTATTTGTGCATTTTGAACCGCCGGATAGACTTGTCTGATAATACCATCCTCGATGTTTCTACGAATACCGGCACCGTCTTTGTTACCCAAATGATATTGTTCCGCTTTTTCCGACAGGAACTCCACAATTTCCGGATCATCCAACACCGGGAAAAAAGCATCATAAGCCGTTAAATAGTTTTCAACCAGCCCGGTTTCCCAAATACTGCCTATGACTTTACCACGATTGGTGCCTCCGTCACTGTTCAAAAACCCGTCTTGTTTCTTGTATGTCCAGATATCCATATCCGGGTACACGTCGGCGATTCGATCCAAAAGAATTGCTCCGGCACGGGCATATTTCATGTTCCCGGAATAGATATAGGCGTCTCTTAGAGAGGTGATCGCTTTGGAGATCACACCACCATGCCACAAATGCCAGTGATTATAGTAGGCGACGAACGTATAGTGATTACCATCTTCATCTGTATATCCATATCCGTCGTCCACGCCCCACTTTTCTCCTTTTTCCGGATACAAGGTGTTGACCAAAAGACTTTTGTCTGCCAAATCCGGGTCGAAATTATGGTTTTGATCCAGACCGCTCTTGTAGTATGCTGCAAAATCATTGGTAGGAAAACGCATACGACAATTTGGACACTCCAATTTCCATGGAGCGTTGAAATGATTTGCGTTATAGGGGTAATTGCCGAATTTATCAATGGCCTTTCCACAATTTAAACACCCGAGAGGTTGGTTGACCGCATAACTTCTAGGAATATTTTGATCAGTGACAAGACTCCACAGGAATTCATACCCGTATGTAATATGATAATTGGCAGTGTTCATCACTGAATATTTTGTGGAGCTTGCCCATTGATATTTTTCTGCATTTCTTCTGGCGGCAGCCACCTTCTCTTCAGTGTAAATGGTGCTTTTTGTTTTGGAAAAAGTCAGTTCTTCCGCCGTCAGCTGGAATGTTTTACTTTTTGTAACCCCTCCTAACGTTGCAGTAACTGTTATGGATGCACCACCGATTCCGGTGACCTCGTAAAAAGGCACACCTTCTTTTACCGATACAGTAACAACTTGAGGATTGTCACTTTTACATGTTATGTTCTCAAGTTCCGAAGAATCCACCGTTTCATCGTTTGTAAGTATTCCTTTTAACAGGAAATTGCCGGTATTTCCTTTGAAGAACTGATTTGTATTGAATAAGACTTCAATTTCTTTTAAAGAAGAAACATGGAAAGCCAAAGTCCCTTGCAGGGCTTTACCATCCTTGGTACATACAGCGGTAAGAAGTGCGTCTCCTCCTTTTAAAGCAGACACTTCATACACATCCCCCGTGACAGGTTTGATCACCGCCGGATCGGAGCTTTTCAACACAACCCCTTCTTTTAGCTCGGCTTCGGAGCCATCCGTATACTTAGCCAATACCGACACTGTGGTCTTCTCTCCTTGCACCGGTTGGGTATTATCTGCTTTTAAAAGGATTTCATATACAACAGGTTCTTTGGATACAAACAGTTCTTTTGAAACTTGGTATTCTTTATTTTCATAAGTCAGTCGTGCTTTTATTACACAAGTACCTTCCTTGACGCCTGTGGCAACAAACTCATCTCCCTCTTGGGAAATCTTAATCACTTCCGGATTGCTGCTTTCAACAGTCAATGAGGAGCATAAAGGCATGACCACAGGAGTCCGGTCATTCAACAAACCTGTAACCGATAGATCGATATCCTCTCCGGGAGGAAAGCCGAGTTTTTCTGCATCTATAGAAAATTTTAAAGGTTCGGGCATAGGAATGTTTTTAGGAGGGTCTGCTATAAAAGCAGTGGTGTAGAAAGTCCAATCCGCCAATTCTCCGTTAAAATCTTCCTCCATCAACAATTCATCCCTTGTAAAGACGCGGATATTGTCCACATAACCCATGCCGTTGTGAGTAGCAGAGCTTAAGTCCCCGATATATCCTAAAGCGGACATTCTTCCGGTTCCGATTTGAGGAAAGTCAAATACCCCCCCAATGTTGGCTTGTTCTCCGTTTATGTATAAGGAAACGGTTTCATCCGCTTTGACATGAATTAAGAAATTATGCCATACATCCGGTTCAACCCGAATGTCTATTTCTCCGACGGCAGATCCTTTTATGGCTGTGAGCCGATCGTCGGTTTGGCTGATCATAATGTCATCGTATTCATTTCCGTCAAAAGAAGACCATACGGTAAAATCATTCATGACATCATCCGGATATATATAATGAAAGTTAATAAAGTATTCATCTGAAGGAGGGGGATCAATAGGTTTTCGGATAAAACCTTTCAATGAGTCCATAGTGCCACATTGCATGGCATTTCCATCAATTGATGTTGTCTTGCTTGTTATCATTGCTCCAACCCCATATACCGGTTGGTATAAAAACATGGCAATCAACAGGGTTGCACATAACCTTACTATTTTCTTATGTAACATATTTTTGACTCCTCGAATGTATTTGACTTTATTATTATACCTCCAAAAAAGAAAAAAGAAAAACAAAAAGAACAACGGGCATGCTCTAAGTACATACCCGTTTTTGAGGAAGAAGTATTTGTGATGCGCAGCTATGATCTCTTTATATAATAAAACCATGTATACACATAAGTGGTGTTGTCTTTATTACTACCATACCGGTAATATATTAAGATTTCATTAATTGAATATCAATTTTATGTTAATGATTTTTGATCTTGGAATACGAAAACATGGTATTATATCACTTGAAAACACTTAAAAAAGGTGAGATATGAGTAAAGAAAATTATACCGAAATTAATTCTATAACCTGGGACAGGTGGGCAAAAAACGGATGCGAATGGTCTCAACCCATCAGCCACGAAGAGTTTTTAAATGCAAAGAAAGGCCAATGGGGTGTTTTTCTTACGCCTTGTAAATATGTACCGAAGAAATGGGTCGGAGATCTCCATACAAAGAAGCTTTTAGGGCTTGCAAGCGGCGGTGGTCAACAAATACCCATCTTTACAGCTCTTGGTGCCGACTGTACTGTATTTGATTACTCAAATGCCCAGCTTGAAGCTGAAAAATTAGTGTCTGAACGGGAAGGGTATGCTGTAAACATTGTCAAAGGTGATATGACTAAGACTTTACCATTTGAAGATAACAGCTTTGATGTGATTTTTCATCCGGTTTCCAATTGTTATATAGAAGATGTTTTTCACGTATGGAATGAATGCTACCGCATTCTAAAAAATGGTGGAGTTTTATTAGCCGGGTTTGACAACGGATTGAACTTTTTATTTGACGATGACGGAACGCTTCCTCTAATCGCAGTGAACAAACTTCCCTTCAACCCTTTAAAGGAAAACAATGATGTATTCAAGAGGATGGCAGACAATGACGAGGGGATCCAATTTTCACATTCACTTGAAGAGCAAATCGGAGGGCAGCTCAAAGCAGGTTTCATCTTAACAGATCTTTATGAAGACCATGACCGGGAAGGATGCGGTGTTCTACGAGAATACGCACCCCAATATATTGCCACACGAGCTGTAAAAAAGGTTTAGAATTCGTGAATATCAGAGGAGGACACAACCTTTATAAATTCAGGAGGCGCTTGGGTAAAAGATATCTTATTGTAGTATGCTTCACTCATGTGTTGCTTTAAATAGGGCAAGGAAGAATATAGTCCGTTTTCCCTATGGCCCACATTGTCATTTGTAATAAAGACAAATCCAAAGTCCGAATACAGCCCGATTGCCCGAAAACTTCCCGGATGGGTATGCAAATATACCGGATAATCCTCCTGTCCTAGATCCAATAGAATTTTCGACAACAACGCTCTCCCGATTCCTTGGTTTTCATATTCTTTTTTAACTTTAAGCCAATGTATGGTGGTAATCCGTTTATAAGCTTTCCAAGAAAAGCAGGTAGCCACCGGTTTTCCCGTTACATTTCTTACAAAAACACATTGTTTGTAAAAAAGATCTTCTTTTCCTCCATATACATCATGAAAGTAGGTTGTCATAAATCCGTTGTACTCTATTGCCAAACTTTCATCATCAAAGGGAAATGCCTTCCACATCTCCAGCTCATCCGGACGACACAAGTCAAATGTATAGTGTTTGCTTAATTTTGAAAAAGCCTGTCTGTTTGGCTCTTTGCACATCATAAACAGGTCAGCTTCAGAAATATCTTTTGTCATAATGATTCACACCTCAATAAAGTTTTCAGCATCACAAAGAGCTGGTTTTTATTCGATTGCTTGCTCGTACTCAAGTAACACTCTCTCCCGACTTCCATCCCGACACCAAAGATCAATATAACAAAGGGTTCTAAAATGTAATTTAAGAACCCTTTGGCAATTATCACTTTATGTATTTTATTCCGCTGCAATATACTTGTCTAACAGATCCTTGGCTTTTTTAATGTCTTCTATTTGTTTTTCACCGGAGATTTCTCTTTCGATGGTAATGGCACCGGTGTAACCGATCTGTTTTAGCTTTCTAATGAACAGATCATATTGAACTCTTCCTTCTCCTAAGGGTTTTTCCTTACCAAGTTGATATCCGTTTGTGGGATATTCCCCGTCTTTTCCGTGAACTCCCTTCACATATGGGCCTATGATGTCCAAAGCATCAACAGGATTGGCTTTCCCATACATCAGAAGGTTTGCAGGATCCAAATTGACACCTACATTCGGAAGCCCGATGTCATCCATGATTCTTTTTAATGTGATGGGTGTTTCTTGACCGGTTTCAAACAGGAAATTTTGTTTGCGGCTTTGATATATACGAACGATATACTGTAAGGAAGCAACCAATGACTTATAATTCTCATCACAGGGGTTTTCAGGAATATATCCGCAATGAGTGACAATATCCGAAACACCGAGCTTTAAAGCATATTCCGAGTGTTTTACCATGTCATCCATTCTCTGTGCCCTATATTCTTTTGGAACCAATCCTAATGTGAGCGGACCTTGAACAAAATCCCATACTTTCGGTCCACCCCATCCTCCCCATATGGCGGTGATCTCGATTCCATATGCTACTGAAGCTTTCTTCACTTCCTCTAATGCTTCATTATCAATCACATCCGGGTTCCATATGGATAGTTGACAGGTGGGAATCCCCAATTGCTTTAATGTTTCAAATTTCAATCCGATATTTTTCTCATAACCTACTATGACACCAAGTTTCATGTAACCGCTCCTTTTCATATTTTTAATCTATATCCATCCAAATTCATTATATCCTAAATTCCTTATCTGAATTAGCGTAG
>CALCRE010000093.1 GCA_937894465.1 uncultured Clostridia bacterium | reverse complement strand
TACGCTTGAAAACGCCGATTTGCTCTATATTTCACGCTCGCTCTTCAAAACTGCATTATTTTCCCGTTGCAAAATAGGCATGATTTGTGTGCACTTTGTTAAAATTAATACTGATGGCAATTCAATTCAAAGTAAGTATGATATAATTGAAAAAAATGTATAGCTAATTCACCGACAATGAGAAGGAGGAATGAAACATGCAATCTTTTGACAACAAAAAGCAGGACTGGGTTAATCCAGATGTATTATCAAGAAACACAGAACAAGCACATTCCACGATGATTCCCTATAATGATATTGATACCGCATTAACAGGTAATCGAGGTGCTTCGGATCTTTTTAAGTTGCTGAACGGAGATTGGCGATTCTCATACCATGATGCACCGACATTAATTCCGGATGACTTTTATATAGATAGTTTTGATGATTCCGGCTGGGATTTGATTCCTGTTCCGGGAAACTGGCAAATGTATGGATATGATGTTCCGGTGTATACCAATGTGAAATATCCTTATCCAGTGGATCCCCCTCATGTTCCGGACATGAATCCTACCGGGTTGTATAGAAAAACATTTACCATCCCTCAAAGATGGTTCGGCAAAAGAATTGTATTGCATTTCGGCGGTGTCAATTCGGCTTTCGAGCTTTGGATCAACGGAAGCAAGGTCGGATTCAGCCAAGGATCTCATATTCCTTCGGAATTTGATATCACCCCTTATGTTCGAATCGGTAGCAATCTTCTGGCGGTAAAAGTCTTAAAGTGGAGTGCAGGCAGCTATTTGGAAGACCAGGACTTTTGGCGCTTGTCCGGTATTTTCAGGGAAGTATACCTTATTGCCACATCTGATGTTTATGTAAAAGACGTGTTCTTAAAACCTGATTTGGTTGATGAATATAGAAACGGTGTTCTTACGGCGGAAACTGAAATTTGCACCTCTATTCAACAACCGGAAGGAACCTATATATTACAGTTTGCATTGTTAGATGCCGAGTCTAATGTTGTTGCCCAACAAACGGAACAGGTGACATTTGATGAAATGTCCACCAAGCCCTTCTTCACATTTAAAGTTGAAAATCCGAGGAAATGGAGTGCAGAGGATCCTTATCTTTATACGGCATTAATTTTGTTAACCGATCCATCGGACACAGAAATTTATTGCACAACCATTCAAACGGGTTTTAGAAAAATTGAAATTAGGGATAAACAGCTTTGGATCAATGGTGTGTCCATTAAATTAAAAGGCGTTAACCGTCACGACACCCATCCTTTTGCAGGGCATGCAGTATCAAGGGATGCCATGCTTAAAGATATTCTTTTGATGAAACGGCACAATATCAATACAGTGCGTACCAGCCATTATCCAAATGATCCTTATTGGTATGAATTATGTGATCGTTACGGAATGTATGTCATTGATGAAGCGGACTTAGAAACCCACGGCTTTGGTTATAACGATCCGGAATATGATCTGTCCGATCGCCCGGAATGGAAAGCTGCCTTTGTGGATCGCGCAGCAAGAATGATGGAGCGGGATAAAAACCACCCGAGCATTATTTTATGGTCTTTAGGCAACGAAGCAAGGTTCGGAGCAAATTTTGTGGCTATGGCTGACTATATAAGGAGCAGGGATGAAACAAGGTTCATTCATTATGAGCGAGCCATAACGGACAAGACGGTAGATGTTGTCAGTATCATGTATCCGACCGTAGAACGTTTGGAAGAGGAAGGACAACGGGAAGATGATCCGAGACCTTTCTTTATGTGTGAATATGCTCATGCCATGGGAAACGGCCCCGGCAATTTTAAAGAATATTGGGAAACCATCTACCGATACCCTCGCTTAATCGGAGGTTGTGTATGGGAATGGGCTGATCACGGCTTGATTGCATATACGGAAGATGGTGAGGAACATTATGCATATGGCGGCGATTTCGGTGATATGCCCAATGACAAGAATTTTTGTATAGACGGATTGGTATGGCCGGACCGAACGCCCCATACCGGACTATTAGAATACAAAAAAGCCATTGAACCTTTCCGCGTTGATGGAATTGACTTGGAAAACAAGACTATCCGTGTCACTAATTTATATGACTTTGTGAAGCCCGAGCATGTTTGCTGTGTGTGGCATCTGATGGCGGACGGAAAAATTGTAAAAGAAGGAACATTGGACATATCTGATATAGCACCTCATGGAACCAAGGACTTTACTCTTGATTACACAGTGAGCCCAAGTGAGGACAACATGGAAGAATACTTTTTGAATTTCATGTTCCATTTAAGCAAGAATACTCCTTGGGCTCCTTCCGGACATGAACTGTGCAAGACTCAACTTGAACTACCGGTGAATACCGTGATCAATTTGATCGGTCCTGAGGATATGGAGGAATTATCTTTATCGGATGAAGGACGTTTCGTAAGCATCAAAGGGGAGGACTTTGAGATTACATTCGATAAGCTGTCCGGTTTGTTATCTACCTATATCTTCAGAGATGTATTGATGCTGGATCAAGGTCCGAAAGAGAACCTATGGAGAGCACCGACGGATAATGACAAAAACAGGGCTGTTGGATGGAGACAGATCGGATTGGATAAACTGCAAAGGCGAGTGGAAACCTTCGTCTGGCAAATGCAAGGACAAAACGTGGTCAAGGTTCATGTTGAGACTGTTTTAGGATCCTATGCATACAAGCCTGTGTTCAAAACTATTATAGACTATACTGTGTTTGGAAACGGTGATGTACGTGTGGCTTCGCAATTTATACCCTTGCGAGAGTTACCTTGGCTGCCTGTGATCGGATTTGACATGGTGTTCCCTGAAAGGTTTGAGTATTTCTCTTGGTACGGTAGAGGTCCTTGGGAAAACTATATCGACAAGAAAGAAAGTACAGTTATTGATGTGTATCGTCAAACTGTGACGGAGCAATACCAACCCTATATTTTTCCTCAAGAGAGCGGAAACAAATGTGATGTACGCTGGGCCGGGTTAACCGACTTTAACGGTAACGGTTTATTATTTATCGGAGAACCTGTTTTTGAGATCAGTGCTTTGCATTATACTGCTGAGGACTTGGACAAAGCACAACACCATTATGAATTGGTTCCTCGGGAAGAAACTATTGTCAGACTCAATTACCGACATGGTGGATTAGGGAGTAACAGCTGCGGACCGGATCCTATGGAAAAATATCGTCTGAAGGCCGAGCATGCAGAGATTTCTTTTGTCATAAGACCTTTTGCACGATCCGAGCAGGATGAAATGTCACTGTCCAAAACACTACCGGAAGTATTTTGACTTGTTGACAGTGACAGATCAAGTCATATTGTCTGTCACTGTCTTTCAAAGAACAAAATATGTTGATTATTAAGGGGATTTGCGTTAAAATATACCTATTTTAAAATGGGAGAATGAAGGAATGGAAGAAAAGAAGCCGTCTGTACTTGTTGTTATGGGAAGTGACTCGGATTATGATATCGTAAAAGATTGCCTCAAGGTACTCAAGCAATTCGGTATAGAATTCGAAGCGGTTGTTTGTTCTGCGCACAGGACACCGGATGCCGCAGCGGAATATGCAAAAAATGCCGCTGACAACGGATTTGAGGTGGTAATTGCAGCGGCTGGAAAAGCTGCACATTTGCCGGGTGTCTTGGCCGCCTATACGACGCTTCCTGTCATTGGACTGCCTATAAAGTCGTCCACTCTAGACGGACTGGATTCTTTATTATCCATTGTTCAAATGCCCAATGGTGTGCCGGTGGCAACGGTAGCGATCAACGGAGCGGAGAACGCCGGATTACTGGCTGCTCAAATACTCGGATTGAAATATACAAACATCAGTGATAAACTGGTTTCGTATAAGGAATCTATGAAAAACAAAGTCATGGCAAAGAATGTAGACTTGCAAAAAAAGATTAATGAGGCTTAATAAATATTTAATGAACTAAATTAGTTAGTAGTGGAGGATTGGATATGAAATATAAGGATTCCGGTGTGGATGTTGAAGCCGGCTATAAAGCGGTTGAATTGATGAAAAAGCACATCAGTAAGACCCTAACCCCTAATGTCATCGGAGGAATCGGTAGTTTTAGCGGATTATATTCTTTGGATTTAAAGGATATGAAAAATCCTGTATTGGTTTCCGGAACAGACGGAGTGGGCACAAAATTGAAATTTGCATTTATTGCAGATCGGCATGATACCATCGGGATCGATTGTGTTGCCATGTGCGTCAACGATATCATATGTTGCGGTGCATCCCCTTTGTTTTTTTTGGACTATATCGCATGTGGTAAAAACTATCCGGAAAAAATCGAGCAAATTGTAAAAGGAATTGCAGAAGGTTGTGTTCAGGGCGAATGTGCATTGGTTGGCGGGGAAACCGCTGAAATGCCCGGTTTCTATGATTATGACGAATACGACTTGGCAGGTTTTGCTGTGGGATTAGTAGATCGTGAAAAAATCATAGATGGCAGTAAGGTGTGCGAAGGAGATGCCATTATCGGTTTGGCTTCTACCGGGATACATAGCAACGGATTTTCATTGATTCGAAAAGCTGTGGGAGAGAACCCGGAACGCTTGCACCAAAAAATCGGCGACTTCAAAGGATCCATTTTGGACGAGTTGTTAACACCTACTAAAATATATGTCAAAGCAATCAAGAGCATTCTTTCTCGCTATGAAATCAAAGCGGTGTCCCATATTACCGGAGGTGGATTCTATGAGAATATTCCCAGAATGCTACCGGATGGTTATATGGCGAATGTAAAAAAGGGTTCTTGGCCGGTGTTACCGATTTTTGATCTCGTTAACAATGCAGGGATGATTCCTGTAGACGAGATGTATCATACATTTAATATGGGTATCGGTATGGTAATGGCTGTAGATAAGGGGATCGCCGATGAAGTCACGGCATATATCA
>CALCRE010000092.1 GCA_937894465.1 uncultured Clostridia bacterium | reverse complement strand
AATTACCTTTCAAATCGGTGCCTCCGTCCCACCTGCTGATATATCCTTCAATCGTTGCGCTTACCTTGAGCTCAGGTTCGACAATTTTGAAAAACACATAGTGGTTCGGTAATTTATATGGAGGTATCCCGTTATATAAATAGAACATGGAATAATAGTTCGTCAGATATCTTGCAGGAACATCATTGTTTCCCCATGTTATGTTCTTTAATAATTCGTTTTGACTATTTCCGGATAACGAGTACTGAACATACTTAAAATTAGGATCCTGATCGGGTATGATGTTCAATAACGTCAATGTATCCGGTAATGCACTCACTTCTATAGGATTGTTGTAGTTATCATTCACTAGCCGACCATTCTTGTCGAAGAGATAAAAGTCCACCGATATCGGTATCTCGTCATTGTATTTTTCTTTTGTATAGGCCGATACCGTCACACTCACAGGATCCATTCTTGTAGTGTAAACTGTTACTCGGAATGTCTCGGACTCCCTGTATGTACGATACCGATGGGAATAGATCGGACTGTTTTGCTGTGCCAGCCCGATCCAATAGCTCCCTGATTGCCTTTCGACTTTCACCGTGGTGATTG
This sequence comes from uncultured Clostridia bacterium, assembly GCA_937894465.1. Classification (GTDB taxonomy): domain Bacteria; phylum Bacillota; class Clostridia; order JAAYHZ01; family JAAYHZ01; genus JAAYHZ01. The sequence goes on along the minus strand of CALCRE010000092.1, from coordinate 1,896 downwards.
TATTATTCACAATCTCGTAATCCATGTGCAAATCCAGATCAACCGGATATTCATCTACAAAAACGGGATAATCAGGATTATTGGTTGCAACATATCCGTCGCACGAAACTGAGAAAAAGACATTTAAAGAAGGGATACTGTCGGGCGGATCATCAGGAGGGGTCGGGTTTTCGACAGGATCCGGAGCTCTTAGCTCAAATATGATGGCGTTTGTAAAGAAGTACCCCACTGCACCCCCGTCTTTAAATGTACCATTACCTATTTTCAGATCATTAAGATGATATTGGGTTGTCACACCGTAACTTGAAACATTCACCACGGGGTTGCTCGGATGATACAGCTCTCCGGACAAGCCTTGGATCCAGCTATAATCAAAGTCATCCTTGGCAGCCATGACACCCAGCAACTGATTTGTTCTCTTGTGGTAGATGGAGAACTTGATGTAGTCACAAGCATATTGTGGTTCTAACATATCAAAATCAAGATAGTAGCTTTTTTTACTCAGCGGATAATACGGCTGAAATGTAACAATAAAATTACGATCTTGGACATTAAACTCATAGCCGAAAGAACCGTCTATATAGAATTCTTCTGCTTTTTTACCATTGTTATATTGAAGATTTACATTAACATCATTTATATTTCCCCCATTGTCAAGATATTGGTTTAATTCTTCTGTAAAAGGCTTGATTATAGTTACTTGTTCACTAATCTTATTTGTAAAGTTATATGATGCTAAATCATTATCTATTAACCGTCCAATCTCACTATCATAAACTGTTTTGGATATATTACCTGTCCAGTAACCACCGGAATGGTGCCATACCTCTGTATACCAAGATGTTGTCATATTACCTAAATTTTCTTCCGCCCTTACAGAAGTTGATACTGTAAGAACACTTACAAATATAAAGAAGATAATTATCGTTTTTCTCATAATTTTTTCTCTTTTGTTTAAAGTGATTCTTTTAGAATAAGTTAATTAACGATAAACAAAATCAGCCTCCCATGAAATACTCTTTTTCTCATTTTTCTTTGCATACCTGTCATATATGTTGTAGTCTTCCTCTAAGAATTGATAGCTAAATGAATAGTTGTCCCAGATATCATTATAATATTGCGAATAAGTAATTGAGTAATGGATCTCTATATGTTCAATGAATTCAAAATCATATTCTGCTTTGTATTCATACCATTTACCGTCTTCAAGAGGTGGTATATTACCTGATGTTCCAAATAATCTTTGCGTGTACCATGTTTTATTGATGTGTTTTCCTTTTACACCTTCTTTGTATTGAACCGATACAGAATTGTGAGCATTAAAACCCTCCGGTAAATCCGGCATATAGAACTTCACTGTCCCATCTTTACTTATCTGAAAAGATTTTAGGTGAACAAGAGCAAAGTGTTCCTGCATGTCCTTGCTCATATAATAATTAACACTGCTTTCGGTCTCTTCCCGAATTAAATCTTTGTCATAATCAAATGTGATTCCCTCTGTTTCTACCTTTCCCGTCTGCGGCGGTGTGAAGCCGACATCAGGGTAAATTCTTCTGGAGGGGTCTACGACTCTTGCTAACACAGCGGCCGCTTCCGCTCTTGTTAGGTGATTAGTTTTTCCAAATGTCCCGTCAGGATATCCTGTTATGATCCCTAATCCGTATATAGTGATTAAGTAATGATACGAGTAATCCATTTCACGTGATGGCGCCTGGTCGATCCATATTCCCCTTGAGTATTCAGACATCTTGTACATAAGGTTGACTTCATTACCGTTCATTTGAACACCCGGCATGTCCTCTGCGGCTTTGTAAAGGACAACTCCCATTTGCTCTCTTGTGATGGGAACGGAATAGTCTTTTAATCCTCTTTCATTGCTGATGTATTCCAACCAAT
>CALCRE010000091.1 GCA_937894465.1 uncultured Clostridia bacterium | reverse complement strand
ATATGTATCTTCAGGGCAAGATAAGAGGACGATTGATGTAATTCTCGTCAATGAAAAGTATACAGGAAATTTTCGGTTGATGAATGATGGAAAGCACAGTACTTTATCTGGCAAAGGACAACAATCCGGCCATTACATCTAAGGAAACATTTCAAGCAATGCAGATTGAAAAAAAGCAAAGGCCGAAGATGGTAAACGAAGGAAAAGTAAAAAATACTGTTCGAAGGTAGGACGATGAAATGTTTAATTTTGATATATGCTGTAACAATTCAAATATTATTGAGTATAACATTATGCACGAGCCAAAGCCATTAGCTTTGTCAAATGAAATGACCGAATGTATAGAGCGTTTATTGTGGTATGTACCTAATATTAATTCAAAACAATCATCAAAGCATGAATTAATTGAAAATCATCTATATGATGAATTTACATTTAATTTTATTCTAGAGAAAATTGGAATGTCCACATGTGATATACATTGGGTAGATAGCGAAATTGATTATACAACTGTAGCTTACTTTGAACGAAAAATTTGTGTTAATTGTCAGAAACTCATCTTGCAAAAAAATAAATCTGACTCGAAAACAACTACTTTACTTCGTCATATCAGAAATTCTATTGCACATGGTCGTTTTACGGTTTGTAATGATATTTTGATAGGATTTGATATGTATGAAAAGAACAAGAATAAAAAAGAGATTCCAACAGAAGAGGTTTTTACAGGAATAATAAAAATTCGTCCTAACAGTTTATTAGAAGCTTTGAGATTACTTGACCACGGAATTACAAGGGAAAAACTCATCTCTCATGCATTTACCAAAGTTGGCTATACGGTAACAGCAATACACAACATAAAATTTGGTGATCTAAATATTTGCAAGTATGGCAGAAATTACACAATAGAAATTAAGATGGTTAAGAGTAAAAATCGTTTTCTCACAGAGCCAATGATTGAACTATTGATAGAAGAGCGACAAAGGTATATAAACAAAAATTCATCGAAGTTAATCTTGATGATTGACGATTCATGCTTGACTATAAAAGCAAAAAAAATATTACAAGATTCTAATATATTGATTTTGGACATGAAAAGCATTGAACAGCTATTGACCGGAATTGATGTTTTAGAAAAAATATAATAAAGTGTAAAAACTCAAAATAGCCTAATCGAAAATAAAACATCAATGGTAGAACTCTCAGAATCCAAGTGTTTTATAGTAATGATGATCAAAATTTATCCTTTTGTGTGAAACCTTATATTCTCTACTTTAGAAACCGGATGAAACTTGTATTTTTTATCGTTTCCTCGTCTAATCATAAAAAACAGGAATCACTTCCTGTTTTTGCTTTTTTTATTCATTTAAAATTGTATCATCCGTTTTTCTTCACCTTTATAACCGTTCCACGGTTAATGGTGTAACATTCATCCGCCATAGATGCAACAAGAGATGATTCTGTGGCATATATGACGCACTTTAGTTTTTCTCGGGCTGTCTTTTTAAGAAGATGAAGGAACTCTTCCGTTTCTTCTTTGCTCAACCCGGTGTTCATGTCATCAAACAAAATGATTTCGCCAAGTGTAGCCAATGCTCTGGCCAATCTCACCTTTTTCTTTTCCGTTTCGCTTAATTTGCTCACTTTACGATTTCCACCGGATTGTTCCAAACCGACAAACTCCAATATCTCTGTGGCAATTCTATAACGCTCTTCCGGTTGGTCAACTTTATTGATATCCATCTGAAGTAAAACATTGTCCATAACGGTATAATTGCTTACCAGGTCCATTCCGGTCAATGCTAAACCAGCTACTTTACTACGATATTCGAAAGGATCCATTTCATCGGTATTTTTATCGTTAACCGAAATCACACCGGAATCCGGTTGATCCAACCCGGCAATCAGTTTTAAAAGAGTTGTCTTGCCCCCGCTCTTATCACTTTGCAGGGCGTATATCTTTTCGGATTCAAACATACCTGAAGCACTCCGTATAACATTCACATTGTTGCCTGTCTTCATTTTATATGAATAGGTCACTTTATCTAACTTTAATAGCGTTTTACTCATCATCCGATCCCCCTTCTATGATTCTTCTTCATAAATGACAGTCATAGGATTTCCCACATATACGAACCATTTGCATAATGCATAATGCAAGAATAACATGGCAGCTGCAATTCCAAGAGCAATCATTAACACAAACGGTTTTAATCCTGCAAATATTTCATAAACAGGGTCAACGGACATGGAATCCAACAAACCGCCTCCCATGTAGGTATTCTCCATGGCATCCTGCTCTGATACGGCAATGACTTGTTCGACAGCCTTTTGTGTCGATAAAATTGTCCTGTCAGCCAACGGTTGTGTGAAAAGAAGGGATAAAACAATTGATAAAACAAATGAGAACAGTACAATTAATGTAAAACCGGAAACCAAAAACCTGAATGTCTTTTTATTATTCAAACCCATCACTCTTAAGGCTGTTCCGGTTTTCTTTTTGCCGAAAGAAATGACCAGTATGTAGAGCAAAGATACGATTAGCCCTCCAACTAATACAACTCTTCCGGGTTGTTCAATCAAGCTTTTTGTAAAGGACAAAGGAAGGGATTTTTTTTCATATATTGCATCATCCGCATTCAATAAATAACCACCCAATTGAATGGTTGTTCTATACAATCTATTTCTAAAATTTGTAATTTCCAAGGGGTCTTTTACAAAAAACGCCGTTTCAGTGATTAAATCCTTATAGGATGCATTTCCTCTGGATTCCATTGCAGTTGTATAAGGTGCATAAATACAATTGGCCCTGATCATATAGGACATAGGTATATTTCCTGTGTCTTCCATCGTATCTTCATAGATACCGATGATTTTCAAATCCATATCAACACCTTCTATGGATGTGAATTCAATGACATCCCCAATAGCCAATTGATTCAAGTCCGCAAGTTTACGGTCAATAACGGCTACCTGTGCGTTATTCTCAACATCCTCTTTGGTGTAGCCCTTTCCCTCCACTAAGATTTTCTCTTTGTAATAGAACTCACTGTTGTACTCTAATAGCCTGTCCCCGATTAATCTGAAATCAGGATTCAAATCTCCGGATTCCTCAGTGGATTCATAAGTTACATGTTTTATTGGAGACTTGCCTGCTCCTTCTAAGGTTACATTATAATCCTCAACATACTCTGATTTTGATATTCTGTCCACTTGAGTCCATTCAAGCTTTTTCATTACAGGTTGGGTAGTGGTTTTTCCTTCTTGAAATTTTACCAGTTCATCTATATAGGATTCTATATCAACTTCTAAATTAACACGTCCACCCATTTCCCTTCGCATATCTTCCATGTTTCTTTTTGCGGACAATGATATGGAATAGGTCACCATGAACCCGGTAAAAAGAATAGTGAGCACTAAGAATATGGCAATACTACCCAAAGGCACACGCATAACGTTTTTCAGCGCATACTTAAACATAAAAGCTCTCCCTTCAAAATCCAATAATACTTGTTTATTTTATCAGTATACTATTCTAAGCTCAAGAAAGAAAGTTTGACACCAAATAGTTTTCATTTTGTTAACAAATGAATGTTCTAATTGTCAAACATACAGTTCTCCAAGATCTCCAAATAGGTACCATATACCAAATAGATACTGTTGTCTTGTACATGGATTCGATAAAAACCTTTGGCTTCCCTAATAATTTTCTCTTGTTTTTCTGTTCGGGAATTCCATAAGCCCAATACTCCACCGTGATTCGTGACAAAGTACCCTGGTCTGCCGGTATAGTGCAAGGAACATTGTTCCAAACAAGTATCCCCTTGAGGACGATAAAGCTTCGGATGAAATTCTCTGATATTGATTCCGGCATATCGAACACCGTCTTTGGTATATAACGCCACAAGATAATCGCCGTTATGTAAAACGCCGACAATCCCGGTGGTAACCGATTTGACAGGAGCATACACACAGTTCGTTACTTTCAATGTGTCAGGATCAAACTTTATGATCAATGAATTGTCATCGACGGAAGGGCAGCTTCTGCAATCCGCTTCATATGTTGTTCCTGCAATAACTGAGTTCTCATCAGAATCAAAGAACATGGAACGAATCATATGATGTTCTAATGGATTGTCTAAAAAGACTGTTTTTCCGCTTTCCGGGGTGTACTTAATGGTCATAGAGCCTAAATAGCCGTATTCATGACTGCAACTATAATAGATACTATGTTGATCGGTGCAATAACCCACAGGTCGCATGGCAGATTTAGGAGGCTCCACCACAGAGCGTGGATTTTCAGGAAAGCGAGCCGGAAACGCCGGATCATATTCAGTCAAAAAACCTTTTGTATAGGATGCCATATATATTTTATCTTTGAAGGGGAT
>CALCRE010000090.1 GCA_937894465.1 uncultured Clostridia bacterium | reverse complement strand
TACATATTAACGGAAATAGTGTCGATTTTATTTAATTTGATTCTTCACAACTGTACCGGAAGGCCTTTACTTCACAAATTATATTTAATATAATAAAGAGTAAACTTTTAATTCGAACTACTTGAATAAAATAGATTTGTAAAACCTAGAAAAAGAATGGGAGGTACATAATGACAAAAAAGCTTCTGATGGGTAATGAAGCCATCGCCCTCAGCGCAATCGCCGCCGGAGTTCATATAGTCACCGGATATCCGGGAACTCCGTCATCTGAGGTGTTAGAGACAGTGGCGGCAAACAATCCCGGAGATATTTACGTGGAATGGTCGGTTAATGAGAAAGTGGCTTTGGAAGTTGCAGCAGGCGCTTCTTATACCGGAGCCCGTTCTTTGGTAACCATGAAACAAGTGGGGTTGAATGTGGCCTCCGACCCTTTAATGAGTTTAATCTATATCGGGGTCAAGGGAGGCATGGTGATTCTGGTGGCCGATGATCCCGGTCCCATTTCATCTCAAACGGAACAAGACACAAGACACTTTGCCAAATATGCCAACATACCGGTTTTTGATCCGTCCACTCCGGAAGAAGCTTATGAAATGACACAATCAGCTTTTGCGCTTTCGGAAGAAATCGGGATGCCGGTTCTATTGCGTCCCACCACAAGGGTGTGTCACTCCTGTAGTACCATAGAGGTGAGCGAAGAGCGAAAAAAACTGCCTATAGGAGGTTTCATAAAAGACAAGCGTTGGGTCATTTTCCCGGCATTGTCATACAAAAATCATAAACATATCGAAGAAAACCAGGACAAAATCGGGGACATGCTGTCCGAGTCTTCATACAATCCTATTACGGGATCCGGAAAAATCGGCATCGCCGCATCCGGTATAGCATATACCTATGCACTTGAAGCGTTGTCTTCATTTAAGGAGGATATAAAGCTTTTAAAAGTAGGAACGGCTTTTCCATTCCCCAAAAAGAAAGCTGCCGAGTTTTTAGAAGGGTTGGATAAAGTTTTAGTCTTCGAAGAACTTGACCCTGTTGTAGAAGAAGGCTTATTGGAATGCACCTTGAAAACCGGAGCGCTGCCTAAAATCTACGGCAAGAAAACCGGTCATGTACCAAGTGCAGGAGAATTGAATTTGGAAATTGTATCCAAAACAATCGGAAAATTCATCGGAAAGCAAGAAACCATAAAGGAATCACCGGTAGATAAGCCGGAATTGCCTGTAAGGCCTCCTGTGTTGTGTGCAGGGTGTCCTCACAGAGCTTCCTTTTATGCTGTTAAACAAGCCACTGCAAAACAAAAATGTGTCTACACAGGAGATATCGGTTGCTATACATTAGGCAATGCAAAACCTCTTGAAATGGTGGATACCTGCCTGTGTATGGGTGCGGGAATCACCATCGCCCAAGGTCTTCAAAGAAGCCAACCATATGTAAAACACATTGCATTTATAGGAGATTCAACCTTCTTCCACACCGGAATACCCGGCGTGATCAATGCTGTATACAACAACACGGACATCACCGTGATCGTATTGGACAACAGTACCACGGCCATGACCGGTCAGCAACCCCACCCCGGCACCGGGAAGACCATGATGAACAATATCTCTGAAAGGATTGACATCCACAACATGTTAAAAGCTTGCGGTGTCAAGACAGTTATAAAGCAAAATCCTTTCGATTTAAAAGGTGCAGTGAAAGCCGTTAAAGAAGCCGTAGCCGTTGAAGGACCTTCCGCCGTCATATTTGAAGCTCCTTGTATTGCCGTAGCAAAACCCGAACCTCCTTATATGGTGGAACAAGACAAGTGCATTCAGTGTAGATTGTGTATCACCAGGATCGGGTGTCCTGCCATCATCATGGAGGGTGATAAGGTGTTGATAGACCAACCCTTATGCTACGGGTGCGACTTATGTGCCCAAATATGCCCGACAAAGGCTATTGTACAAAAAAAGGAAGGTGATTCTTAAATGAAATGTGATATCCTTATCACCGGAACAGGAGGACAAGGAACGGTATTAGCCTCCAGACTGTTAGCAGCTTCCGCCTTGGAGGCCGGGTTTTTTACAAGGACGTCCGAAACCATTGGAATGGCTCAACGTGGCGGCTGTGTCACCAGCCATGTACGAATAGACAGTCTTAACAAGAATCCATTGATTCCTTCGGGGTCTGCCGACTTGATCATCGGATTCGAGCCCTCGGAGGTCGTCAGGGAACTACATCGCTTGACTCCTTCCGGAAAGTGCATTGTGAATACTCGAGCCATACAACCGGTAACGGCATCCTTGACAGGCAAATCCTATGATCCGGAGCCGATGTTCGACTATATTAAAAAATATGCACCGGAGAGCATCTTTGTTGACGGGATGACGTTAGCCCGGCAAGCAGGTTCGGTGAAAACCCTCAATGTAGTTTTAATCGGAATCGCTTGGGCTACCGGAATTATCCCGGTAAAAGCCCAATTGATCAAAGATTGCATGGCCAAAATGGTAAAACCTAAATTTGTTGATATGAATTGCAAAGCCTTTGACATAGGAGCGGCATATATAAAGTAAAGACTTCAAATAGGCCTGTATAGAAAAGCAAGCATTTTTGCTTGCTTTTTTAAATCAGAACTTTCATGAAAAATTCGCACTTGCATATCTTATGGTTTTTGCATATAATCAAAAGATATGAAGGGTCTGTTCCCTCCATATATGAGAATAGATTAGATGAGAGGATCCAATAGGGATCTAATTAGGAGATGAGTTTTGTGAGAGAGCAACAGTTCAATTTGTTACATGATCTTTTGGTGCGATTGGATCGCAACAGTTCTTTTTACAAGGAGAAATTCAAGAAAAGCGGTGTACGCCCTGAAGATATCAAATCTTTAGACGATATAAAGAATCTTCCTTTTACGACAAAAGAGGAATTGCGGGATATCTACCCACTAGGGCTACAAGTTGTTCCCGACGAAGATATCGTTCGGATTCATTCATCCTCCGGAACCACCGGAAAACCCGTTATTATTCCATACACAGCCAATGACGTGCAAGATTGGTCTATCATGATGGCCAGATGTTTCGAAGTTGCAGGAATGACCAAGCAGGATCGCGTGCAAATAACACCGGGCTTCGGATTGTGGACCGCAGGAACCGGTTTTCAAGCCGGTGTGGAAAGAATCGGCGCCATGGCTGTTCCCACTGGACCGGGAAACACGGAAAAGCAGCTTCAGATGATGGTGGATTTGAAAACCACCGTATTAATCGGTACATCCTCTTATGCTTTGGTCATTGCAGAAGAAGTTGCCAAAAGAGGCCTTCATGACAAGATTCATTTGAAAAAAGGTATTATCGGTTCGGAGCGTTGGGGCGAAAAAATGCGTAAACGCATCTCCGGCGAATTGAACATAGAATTGTATGATATATATGGTTTGACAGAAATATATGGGCCGGGGATATCCATCGACTGTCACTTACATAACGGTATTCATTACTGGGATGATTACCTATATTTTGAAATCATCGATCCTACTACATTACAACCGGTCAAAGAAGGCGAATACGGGGAATTGGTCATCACTACATTAAGAAAAGAAGGAGCTCCTCTTTTAAGATACAGGACCCGTGACATTACTCGCTTGATTCCGGGGTCGTGTCCTTGCGGACTAGCTTATCCTCGTCATGATGTTATTGTCGGACGGACAGACGATATGGTAAAGGTCAAAGGCGTCAATATCTATCCGGGGCAAATTGATGAAGTGTTGAGAGATATAGACGGTGTCAGCAGTGAGTATCAAGTAGTGATCGAGCACGCGGACGGAAGAGATTCCATGCGTTTAAGGGTGGAAAAGGATCAATCCGTACCAACCGAAAATTTAGAGAAAGAGGTGTGCACCTGCTTTAAGTCTAAAATCGGCATCCAAATCATCACGGAAGTGGTCAGCCTAGGATTCCTGCCAAGAAGTGAGAAGAAAAGTAAAAGAATATTTGATTATCGATATGAGTAAAGGACAGTTAACTGTCCTTTCTCTTTCCTTACTCTTCATATTTGTTAAAGCACACAAGCTCTTTCAATGCTTTTCTCTTCTTGACCGGTATTTCTTATGATTCCGGGTAACCCACAGGCAACAATGCGATCACTTCCAAAGAATCCGGCAGTTCCAAGTTTGCATGGCACCTTTTAGCATCGAAAGCACAAACCCAACAGGTTCCAAGGCCTAAATCTGCTGCAGCCAAAGCCATGTGTTCCGTTGTAATGGCTACATCGATATCCACATGATCTCCAAATCTACTATCCTCAAGAGCAGTCTTTTTGCTGTGACACTTCTTACAAAGGGACTGCCAGTTACTCTTATCACAGAACAGTTTCATGTCGCGACATTTCGGAATGATATGATCTACTTCTGTAGTAGGAGTAAGTCTGTCTTCCTTTTCACAATGAGCGCGGGGAGGATTATCTTTTAAGTATGTTTTGATAGCTTTTCGCCAACGGTTGTTATATATTTTGGAATTAATATTGTTTCTCCCTTTACTAACTCCTCTTTTATGTCTACTGCAGTACCTATCATGAGTAAGTTCATTGCATCCGGGATTGCTGCAGATAGATTTGGGTTTCCAGGGTATAAACATTACCTACTTTATTTCAGGCATAAAAAAAACCTGCTAAATTATTAGCTGATCTCATTATTTAAATAATACCAGGGAGCCAACTCGTGACTCCCTATCTTCGACTTATATACCACTTTGAGCATTCATCTCAAAGCATCTTTGTCTATTTTATTATCTTCATTTACTATTATTATATTCAAAAAGCAATATTTTTGATTCTTTAGGTTCTAGTTTAGCTACATATTCCCCTAGCCTGGCTTTACTAACACAAATAATATTTCCTAACAACACGTTTCCATCTAAAATAACATCTCCATTTAAATTACGCTTATCAGCTATTGGTACTACAATTTGAAGAGTAGATGTTGTATGAGTTATTGGAGCTACTATTGTATTTGGCGACTTAGCATTCCCTGCATTACTCTGAAGAATTACGCATGGTCTTTCTTTACATTGCTCACTCCCTATACCTTCTCCTAAGCTACATTTATAAACTTCACCTCGTTTAACCGCTCTCCTACTCGCATTATCTGCTTTTAAATGAAGATATAATTTTGTCTTCAACCATTCAAGATATTTCTGTACTATTGATAATTCTATTTTTATTTCCTCCATAGATGTCCCCCTTGATTTATAACTTATACTCTGGTGATAGAACTGTGCATTTGACTAATAAAGTAGCCAAATTTCTACAAATTGAGTATAACACATTTGTTATGCACACGGGTAAGATTCGGAAATCTTGTCCTTCACTTCTTGTTCTGTTGCCACAATAAACCGGTATGGTTGATAATTAACCACCGAAGGGGCCCACCGAATATCTTTTTTTAGCAAGCTCTATAAATGACATATAACTTCATCCTTTCCTACTTAGTCCTTAGTTACAGGATATCATGATTTCCACTTCTTGAAAAGCTCAACCGAACCTAGAATTTTTACATGTTTTCCATTACATGTATATTACTGAATGAATGTTCAATCATAATGTAATATTCTTCCATCTGTATTACAAGGCTTCGCTTATTTCATCTGTTTTTTGTTTGAACATGGAAGATATGATGTAGATTAAGATGAAAGCCAGTGCCTGCTCCACAAAGATCACCGTCTTGAGAGTATAAATACGACACAATAAATTCAATCCTCCACCGGTGACCACAGTAGTGATAAACATGACTCCCAATGCCTTCAATGCATCTTTGACACCCAGCTCCTTGAACAACACCGTTACAGTTGCAACACAAGGGATATACAAGGTTAACACCACTACGGCAATCACCATTTGAATGTCGGTTAATCCCAAGGGCAACAGCAAAGCCAAGGCCGCATCCTTTCGAACCGTTCCGATGATCAAGGCACCAACGGTTTCCGCCGGTAATCCGAATATTCCATTGATCAAAGGCGATAAAGCTTTCCCGATGATATCAATCACTCCGGTGACATGCAGAATATTCATCAAAAACACCCCTAAAAAAACGTAAGGTACCGCCTCTTTCATAAAACACTTTAATCTCATCCATACTTTTTTGACTTGGTTTTTAAAGTTTGGGATCCGGTAAGGAGGAATCTCCAGAATCAATGTAGGGGTGTTTCCTCTGACTGCATGCTTTAAAAAGACACCGAGCACTGCCCAAACGGTTGCCAATGTCAAAAACACCAATGTCACATAAACGTTGCCCCTTTCCCCCACCGCCTTGAAAATCAGGGATGTTTGCGCCATACAAGGGATGACGGTACATGTGATCACTCCCGTTATAAATCGCTCCCGCCTTGTTTCAAGGTTGCGAAGAGCCATCAAACCGGGTACATTGCATCCGCATGCCAAGAACATAGGAATCACGGAATAGCCGTGCAGACCGATTCGATGCAGCATCTTATCCATGATGACTGCAACCCGAGGCAAATATCCCAAGTCCTCCAAAAAGCCGAAAACGATATAGAAAAGGAGGATATATGGAAAGACGATTCCGAAAGATACAAAGATACCGGTGGTGAGAACACCCATGGCGCTTTCGTAATGAATCCCGGACTTGCCGATTGTTCCTAACAGGACCTCATACCAAAAGCTTCCTTTCCCCAGAAAGTCACCAAATTTTAAAAGCAACGGGGTATAGTACCGATGAAACAGCGCTTCTGTCATCTGAGTCATCTGTTCACCTGCAAAAACGATACCCTTAAACAGAACAAAAAGCACAACAGAAGCCAAGGGAAGGCCAAAAAGAGGATGTATGGTAAGATCCTGAAGCTTCTCCGTGAAGGATATTTTTCTTTTGGACAGGTTTTGCACTTGTCCGACGATATCTCCCACCTTTTGCCACCTAGTAGCAGGTGTCATTTCGGGAGAATAGGTAGGTTTGGCCGTAATGCACTTCTCCGGAAGAAGCTCCACTCCTTCTCCCGTAACACCGTTTGTGGTGATGACAGGCATCTTTAACAGATACTCAAGCTTTTCCACATTTATTTCAATACCTTTTCTCAATGCATCATCCCACATATTCAATACTAAAACCATAGGTTTTTTGTATTTCATCAGCTGCAATGTAAGGTTCAGATTCCTCTCCAAATTGGTGGCATCCACTACATTCACAAGAATATCGCCGCTATCCAACATACTCGTTGCCACTTGTTCGGCTTGGGATTCCGGATTCAATCGATATGTACCGGGAACATCAATGACGGTATACTTTTGTTTGTTATAGGTCATGGATCCTTTTGTGTACTCCACCGTGGTGCCGGGATAGTTGGATGTTTGTATGCTGACTCCCGTCAAATGGCTGAATATGGCGCTTTTACCCACGTTCGGATTCCCCATAAGCAATATATTCATCAATCCACCTCCACCCATATTTTTCTGGCCGTCAAGTATCCGATGGCCACCTCGGTATTGGCTGTTTGCACCACCAAAGGACCTTTGCCCGCCAGGGACGCTTTTTTGATTATATGAGCTCCTATCCTGACACCGATGGAATCCAATTGATCCACGGTCTTTTTTCCTCCGTCCACAGATAAAATTACACCTGACTTACCGGTATTCATATCACTTAAACGAGATTTTCGTTTGATCAAGTCATTACCTCCTAAAACCATAAGAATGAAAATAAATAGTACCGGGTTGGACTACCCGGTACTATCTTATTCTAATGATGTTTATAGATATGACAATCAAGCCGAATGTTTTGCTAAACAGCCAAATGGTCGATATAATTGTATGGTGTTTCCTGATAAACGTAATAGTTCAGCCAGTTGGCATACAACAAATTGGCATGACCCCTCCAATTGACAATGGGTTCTTTGGTGATGTCATTATCAGGAAAATAGTTTCTTGGAATATCTACATCCATTCCTTTTCCCTTATCCCGCAGATATTCTTCCTTTAGTGTCATGGGATCATATTCCGAATGACCGGTGATAAATACCTGTCGTCCGTCCTTGCTCATGACCACATAAATACCGGCCTCATCCGACTCGGACAGAATTTCCAATTCCTTTACATGCTCAACATCCTCTTTCAAAATGGTGGTACACCTTGAATGGGGAACATAAAAAGTATCGTCAAATCCTCTGAATAATTTGACAAATTGCTTGTTGAGGGTGTGGCTGAAAACGCCGGAGATCTTTTGATCCAGCATATATTTCGGAATACCATAATGGTAATACAGCCCTGCTTGAGCTCCCCAGCAGATATGGAATGTGGAAAATACATTGGTCTTACTCCATTCCATCACACGGATCAACTCATCCCAATAGTCAACTTCATGAAACTCCAATGTTTCCACCGGTGCCCCGGTGATAATTAGCCCGTCAAACTTTTCGTCTTTTATATCATCAAAATGACGGTAAAATGTCAGCAAGTGTTCTTGCGGCGTATTTTTAGACACATGAGACTTCGGATGTAACAATACCGTTTCCACCTGCAAGGGTGAATTCCCGATTAAACGAAGAATTTGGGTCTCTGTTGTAATCTTAGCAGGCATTAAATTCATGATGGCAACCTTCAAGGGACGAATGTCCTGATGGATCGCCCTTTGTTCGTGCATCACAAAAATATTCTCATTCACCAATGTATCATATGCCGGCAAACTATCCGGTATTTTTATAGGCATAGGCAAGCTCCTTTCTTATGGAATGATCAGATCATTTGGAAAACAATCCTGTTGACAGATAACGTTCACCGGTGTCAGGCAAAATGCACACAATCATCTTTCCCTTGTTCTCCGGTCTTTTGGCCAGCTGTGTAGCGGCAAACGCCGACGCTCCGGATGAAATTCCCACCAACAATCCTTCTGCGGAAGCCAATTGACGAGATGTTTCAAAGGCATCTTCATTTTTTACCTTTATGATTTCATCCACAATGTCCATATTCATAATTTTAGGAATAAATCCGGCACCGATCCCTTGGATTTTATGAGGACCCGGCTTTTCTCCGGATAATACGGGTGAACCTTCCGGTTCAACAGCAACAATCTTGACATTGGGATTTCTGCTTTTCAACACTTCTCCCACTCCGGTCAATGTCCCGCCGGTGCCGACTCCGGCAACAAAAATATCTACTTGACCGTCTGTATCACTCCATATTTCTTCGGCGGTTGTTTCTCTGTGGATTTTGGTATTGGCAGGGTTTTCAAATTGACCCGGTATGAAAGAATTCTTTAATTCCGCTGCCAATTCATGTGCCTTTCGAATCGCCCCGTTCATACCTTCCGCACCCGGTGTTAACACCAGTTCCGCTCCATATGCCTTTAAAAGGTTTCTTCTTTCCACACTCATGGTGTCCGGCATGGTTAAAATGCAACGATAACCCCTTGAGGCACTTACATAAGCCAATGCGATACCGGTGTTTCCACTGGTGGACTCTATAATTACCGTGTCTTTATTGATCAGTCCCCGATCTTCTGCATCCTTGATCATAGCCAATCCGATTCGATCTTTCACACTTCCGCCCGGATTAAAATATTCTAATTTCGCCACCACACGAGCATCCAAATCCTTAAACTTTCCGTAGTTTACTAATTCCTGTAAAGGAGTTTTTCCTATTAATTCCGTTAAACTTTTTGCAATTTTCATGTTCATACCTCCATGTAAATCATAACCTCAATAATTATATGTAGTACATATATTGTTCTTGAGAACCCTGTTTATTAAACTCATTCGCCAAATCCTCAAAAGTAATCCGGTCGGTCACGTCCCGAATAGCACCTTCGATTCTTTCCCAAACAACTCTGGTAACACAAAGCTCGTAACGATCACAACTTTTTTTACCTGCGGTACAATCCACCGGTTTCAACGAACCTTCCAATGCTTCAAGTACCATTCCCACAGTGATATCTTTCGGATTTTTTTTAAGGGCATAGCCACCTTGGGATCCTCTTGCTCCGGATAAAATCCCTTTTTTCCGCAATGTGGAAAACAATTGTTCCATATAGCTTTCGGATAATTGATGCCGTTCAGCGACACTTCGTAACGAAATGTATCCTTCACTTTGGTGTAATGTTAAATCCAAAACAGCCATCACACCGTAAATTCCTTTGGTAGATAATTTCATAATACCGCCTCCTCGCCATGTAACGCCCTTAAAATGGTACCTCCTCCGATCACCATGTCCTCTTGGTATATAACGACGCCTTGACCGGGTGCCACATATGGTTGCGGTTGATCAAACACAATTTTTGCTTGACAGGATTCTAAGGGTACAATGACGGCATCCGCTTCCTGTGCTTTATATCGCACCTTAACTTTTGCCTTTATAGGGGATGTGAGCTCTTCAAAAAGCAAATAGTTCATCCGATCTGCCATCAGGCCCGGGAATACCGCCTCATCCTTTGTACCTAAAACAATGGTATTATCCTCTTTTCTTTTTTCCACCACATACATGGGACGTCCGAACGTTGTTCCTAATCCTTTTCTTTGCCCTACGGTATATCGGATCAACCCTTGATGGGTACCGATCACATTCCCTGCCGTATCTGTAAAAGAACCTGGTAAAATTTTTTCATCGGTGCGATTGATAATAAAATCGGCATAATTTCCTTTTCCCACAAAACAAATGTCCTGGCTATCCGGTTTAACCGATACTTTCAGGTTCATCTTTGCGGCGATTTCACGGACTTGACTCTTTTTGTAACTACCCAATGGAAACAAAGACCTTTCCAATTGCTCTTGACTTAGCATGTATAAAACATAGCTTTGGTCTTTTGTCAAATCAACTGCTTTTTTCAAAACATATCTACCGGTTTGAGCATCCACTTGTTTTTGGACGTAATGTCCCGTGGCAATATAGTCAATATCCATGGACAATGCCTTTTTTAGCATCGCTTCAAACTTAATCTTCTGATTGCAAATAATGCAAGGGTTGGGTGTAAACCCTTTCAAATATGAATCCACAAAGGGATTGACCACTTCTTCTAAAAAGAGTTCCTTCATATTTAATACGTAATACGGGATCCCCAAATCATAGGCGGCATTTCGCGCATCATCAATGTCCTCCAAGGAACAACATGTCTTATTGTATTCGGCTTGGTTATCGTCATCCCATAACTTTAACGTCACTCCGATCACCTTATACCCTTGTTCTTGAAGAATTGCTGCAGCAACTGTGCTGTCCACTCCCCCGCTCATTCCTACCATTACTGATTTTTGCAAAAGATCACCGCCTTTGTAAATTAAATATAATACATACCGGAAATATTTTCATTCTTCCCTCGGTATTCATTGGCCAGGTCCTCCAAAGAAATGGCATCCACTGTCTTGTTGATGCTTTCATTAACCCTTTGCCATACCATTCGATCCAAAAAAACTCTTAAATCACTCTCCGGCTGAACTCCCGGAGAAATTTGCTCCTGGGCCACCGAAAGATCACCTTCTAACACCCGAAGAACCATACCTACACTTATTCTATCCGGATGGTCTGCCAAAATGTATCCTCCTTGGGCACCTTTAACACTCTTTACAAGCCCGGCTTTCCGAAGAGATGAAAAAATTTGCTCCAAATAATTCACCGACACTTCTTGTCTTCCGGCGATTGTATTTAACGAGAGCTGTTCGACCTCTGCATACACAGCCAAGTCCACCATAGCCCGCAGTCCGTATCGACTCTTTGTAGAAATTTTCATAGCCCTCTCCTCATTCCTAGTATTCCTATATGTTTTATACTATATTAAACTGTTTTAACCCTAACGTCAAGCATAATTTTATGATTTGTAAAAAAAAAATTGAAATCTATGACAAAAAAAATATGACGATGTCTGCCGTCATATTTTATACGTACTAAGTACTTTTATGTCCCTTATTCCCTATTTCTCACCTTCAGTATTAGGAACCTTCTGCTTGATTACCGGAAGCGGTTGACCGTTGTAAACAATGGAGTACGGCGGAACCGATTGAATTAACCACACATTACCTCCGATCACAGAGTCATGTCCGATCACCGTGTCGCCACCTAAAATCGTGGCTCCGGCGTAAAGGACCACATTATCCTCGATATCCGGATGACGTTTGATCCCCTTTACAGGATTTCCATTCTCGTCCAGCTTGAAGCTTTTTGCACCTAAAGTCACTCCCTGATAAATCTTGACATGATTTCCGATGGTGCATGTTTCCCCGATTACCACTCCTGTACCGTGGTCAATAAAGAAGTATTCCCCAATGGTGGCACCGGGATGAATATCAATTCCGGTTCGATGATGTCCGTATTCCGTCATAATTCTGGGTATGACAGGAACACCCATGGCATACAACTCGTGAGCAATTCGATAAATACTGACTGCATCAATAGAAGGATAACTTAAAATGATTTCCTCTGCAGAGGATGCTGCAGGGTCTCCGTCATAAGCCGCTTGAATATCGGTTTGCAAAATCCGTCGGATCTCAGGTAACCTTGATACCAATGTTTGAACAACCTCATTGGCTTTATCCATACAATCGCTGCAACCCGGCTTTTCATCCTTATGATCACATTTATTCTGCAATGTCTTGGTGATCAGGTTATTCAATTGTAATGCGGCATTGCGGATACTATTGCCGATAACAATATTAATCCCGTCTTCGTCGATGGGTTGTTTTTCATACACACCCGGGAATAAAGCAGTGCGAAGGTGTTCAATAATGCTGTACACACTTTCTTTTCCGGCAAATCCAATGATCCTTTCTTCGCAGAAGTTCAGATTCTTAATCTCCTCCAAGTCTTGTGAAACTTGGGGCACATGTTCATTTAACCAATCATTCAAACTCATAATCCTTCTCCATCTTCCGTTTTCATATATCCATCCTATGCTACCTCCTCGAAAAGGTGTCAGACGGACTAGAACAATAATATGCTAAGTGCCATGACCGCCATACCGGATATGACGCCGTACATGGCTATATGATGTTCGCCATACTTTTCTGCAGTAGGTAGCAATTCATCCAAAGAGATGTAAATCATAATTCCGGCAACAGCTGCAAAAACAATTCCGAATGTCGTGTCATTGAATATACCTCGAAGAATAAAATATCCTGCGACAGCACCCAACGGCTCTGACAATCCCGATAAAAATGCGTATCCTACCGCTTTCGCTTTGCTCTTTGTCGCATACAAAACAGGTACTGCAACGGCAATTCCCTCCGGGATATTGTGAATGGCAACAGCTATGGTTATACTGACTCCTAATGCCGGATCCTTGAGGGCACTGGCAAAGGTAGCTAACCCTTCCGGAAAGTTATGGATCGCTATAGCCAGAGCTGAAAACACGCCCATTCGCATTAAGCATTCCCGATCTACCTCACAGTTTTCCATGACCATATCCGGTATTTCATGAGGATTATCCACACTAGGAACAAATCGATCAATCAAAGCAATGAGGCCGATCCCTGCAAAAAAAGCAATAGTGGTGATCCAAAACCCCTTCGAATCCCCGTAAACCGCTTCCAATGAAGTTCGTGCTTTAGGGAAAATATCAATCAAGGAAACATAAATCATTACTCCGGCTGAAAATCCCAGGGTACTAGATAAAAACTTATTATTCAGCTTTTTCTTTAAAACGGATATGATTCCACCGATGGTGGTAGATAAACCTGCCAGCAGTGTCAATCCAAACGCCAAAAGTACTTCTTTTATTTCCATGTAGTTGCAATATCCCCCGGTCCTTTCTGTATGTATTTTCAACTGTCAGACCATATTATACACAATGGCCGGGACAATAACAAGCAGGAGTTAGCTGAGATTAACTCTTGCTTGTTAACTGTATATTAACTGTTTTCTGTTCTTAACATATCCATGATGTTTTCTTTTCGGATTTTGGATCCTGAGTAGAACATAGTGACCCCTACGATTGTAAACACCGCAATCACCGCCGCTATGACACTGCCCCATGGAATGACAAATCCGAACATAAATGCGTCCGCCATGATCAAATACAACAACCTCATGATCACAAAACTAATAGGCAATCCGTACAACAATGCTTTCAGACCGTAAAAGATACTCTCATAATGAATCATCTTGTAAAAGCCTTTCGGTGTCATACCCACCGAACGCATCATACCGAACTCCCTTTTGCGCAATTGGATTCCGGTGGATACCGTATTAAGGATGTTGGCAATGCATATGGCAGTGATCAAAGCCACAAAACCATAAAAGAATACATAAACAAAAGTCAAGAAACGTCTTTGTTCTTTGTAGCCGGCATTATAGTCATATATATGGATATTCCCAATGGACGTTTGTTTTTGATACTCTTCAATATCCTTTACCAGCTGTTCCGAATCATCGGTTTGGATCAACAATACCGTGTTGCTATTTCCGCTGTATTTCGATTGTTTGGAATAAAGTGCGTCAAAAACTTCTTCCGATACATATAAGCGAACCGGGCTCGGATATCGTTGTATATCCTTGCCAAAGGGTGTTTGGTCTGTAATGCAGTGTATCTCGACCCTTGTTGTGGTTTTAGAATCATCGGATTCCTCGTGGATCAGTTCAATTGTATCACCCTCTTCTACATTCAAGTAGTCCGTTCGAATGTATTGATTCTCAGCTTTCATATCTATTGTGTTCATCAATATGGCTTTAGGATGATCCGTATCTTTTAAAGCATCTATATCCCCACCGACTTTTCGCACATAACCACGAAAAGCTTCCTCATCCAATGAGTATATAGCCACACCAAAGTAAATGGACTGTATGTCTTCACCCTTTTCATTCTTTTGAAAATCCACAATGGGGTAATATCTCGTATCAAAAGCTTCCTTCACCTTGGGTGTGATTAACTCCTTCGTTGCTTCCAAAGTTGCACCCATGTCTTTTTGTACCATGCTCACTTTAACGCCCTTTAGCCCTGTGATTCCTTGGTAAAAGCTTTCCACAGCTTCTTTGGAATCACCGGATGCGACACGGACACTGACGTCATACGCCTCATTGTTCGTAGCCATGTCCGCCGATTGACCGGTCATTAAGGACAAAGAAGATACCGATAAAAACAACACTATACTCAAAACCAATGATAGGACGGTAGCTTTGTATCGCTTGTTGTTTCGTTTTAAATTCTTCAGTGCCAATTCAGCTTCAAACCCGAATAATGCTTTTGTGATCCCCGAGGTTTTTACGCTTTTGAAAGTCAGCTTAACATCTTGGGATTGGCGAATAGCATCTACGGGAGAAATTTTAGATGCCCTTTTTGCAGGCACCCATACCGAACCGAACAACGTTATGGCGGATAACAAAACAGAGATCAGGATTGCACCGGGGGATACCACCAGTTTGAATTGATGTACATCAGAGATCATGCCGCTGATTAAAGGAGACACCAACTTCAAAGTGACGCCGATCCCTACCGTTCCGAAGAACAATCCGGCCGGGATGGCAAAAACCCAAACTAAAAAGCCTTCAAAGTACACGGAGTTTTTCTTTTGCTTCTTGGTGGCACCCACACTGGCCAACATACCCAGATGCCTGCTGCGTTCGGATATGGATATGGCAAATGCATTGTAAATCAATGACACTGACCCCACCATAATCAATATAATCACAAATGCAGCTATAGAATAGAACGTACCTAGAATCCAATCCTCCGTCACCAACATATGGTAACGTAATAGCGATGTGTTGAAACATATACGATCCGGATCAAGACCCGCATCCTCGGCAATACTTCCGCTTTTTCGAAAGATACTTCTAGGTACTCTTTTGTATGCGCCGTATACATTGATTTTAGATTCCATTTGGGGAAGTTCTTGATCCAAGTATGTAACGACAGTATATCCCGGCGACCAATAGGGCTCTACATTCGGCCGTTTCATAATGCCGGTCACGGTAAACTCACGGGTGAATTGATGTTGCAAATACTCGCCTTTTGAATCCTCGGTAGGTTCTACAAAGCTTGTGGTTTGATCCATATAGTAATCCGAATAGACCCTTTTTCCAATGTCCAACATTATTACATCACCAATTTGATAGACAACACCTGCATTTTCTCCAATATGAGATGAGATCACCACTTCATTTGAATTTTCAGGCAATCTTCCTTGTGTAAGCTTGAGATTGAATGTGTCAAATCCGTTTTGATCCATGGCCTGCAAGAATAAATAGGGTTTATTCTCGTTCTTACTTCCTTCCAGCATGGCATATCCGACTTCCTGCTCCCTTGACACGTAGTCTACCTTATGCCGCTCCATGGATTCCACCATTGCCTGCGCTTCTTCTCCGGTTAAAGAACCGTAGCATATATGCCAATACCCGGTGTCATCTATGGTGATCCTTTGAAGAAGATCCATAAAAGAAGCAGCGAAAGTTGCTACTGCAGTAATCATACAAACCGATAAAGCCACACCGATGACGGTAATCAACGTTCTTCGCTTGTTCAGCTTCAAATGGCGTAACGTTAATATATTGACGATATTCATGAGCGGATCACCTCGTCTTTTTGAATGCGTCCGTCTTCGATGGATATGATCCGATCTGCTTGCATGGCGATCCGTTCATCATGGGTGATCACTAACAATGTTTGGTTGTACATTTGGTTGGACAGCTTTAACAAATCCAAAATTTCCGATCCGGTTTTACTGTCCAGATTTCCGGTGGGTTCATCCGCCAACACCAATGCCGGGTTGTTAATCAGCGCTCGTCCTATGGACACACGTTGTTGTTGCCCTCCGGACAATTGATTGGGCAAGTGATCCAAACGGTCACTCAGATTCAATGTGTGGATGATTTCATTCAAATGGTCAGGGTTAATCTTTCGACCGTCCAACAACAAAGGTAACAATATATTTTCCTTGACATTCAATACAGGAATCAGATTATAGAATTGGTAGATTAAACCGATTTGTCTTCTTCTGAATATGGCCAATTTTGTTTCATCCAATTCATAGATATCGGTATTGTCCACATAAACTTTGCCGGATGTAGGGGTATCCACACCACCTAAAATATGCAACAAAGTGGATTTCCCGGATCCGGAAGGGCCGATGATAGCTACAAACTGACCTTTTTCCACTGAAAAAGACACATCATTTAAAGCCTTTACAGCAGTTTCTCCTTTTCCATATATTTTGTTCAAGTGCTCGATGCGTAATATTTCCATTATAATCACACTCCTTTAAGGTATAGGTTTATCATACCTTATCAATATGACAATACAGTGACATGTAAGGTGACATTTTAGTCACTTAAACAACTCTTTTGTAGAACTTCATGATGAAACGAGATCCTTTTCCAATTTCACTTTGAACTTCAATGCTTCCCCCTTGCTTTTCCATAATGGCTTTGGACATTGCAAGACCGATTCCCACACTTTCCTTCGAAGCATTGGAAGCTTTATAAAAGCGATCAAACAGGAAGGGAATGTCCCCTCGATCAATTCCCTCACCGTTGTCGGTAACACAAATCATCGTATAGATCGGTGTTTCGGAATACTCGATCTTTATTTCTCCGGAAACCGGGGTGTGCTCAACACTGTTTTTAACGATATTAGCCAACGCTTCAGATGACCAATAAAAATCTCCGATAAAAGAGGCATTTTCGTCTCCTGACAACACAAGCTTCTGATCTTTGATGTCCATAGGAATCAACAGATGGGAAACGGATTGATCAATCAAGTCTTTTACACACACCGATTCTTTCTTTAATAATATTGCATTTGCATCCATCTTTGATATTTTCAACAAGGAAGACACCAACCAATGCAATCTCTCCAGTTGTTGCCGTATGTTTTTAGTAAACTCCGTCCGCTTGTCCAAAGGAAGGGTTTGGTCTGCTAACAAGTCGGCCATCACCGACATGGAAGTCAATGGTGTTTTAAGCTGATGGGATATATCCGACAAAGTATCTGAGAGGAACAACTTGTCCTCCTGCAATAACTTTGCTTGTTCATAAAGAGTGACAGTCACCTTGTAAATTTCATTTTTAAGAATACTCAGCTCCCCCTCTGCATTGTCCCGGATGTCCAATTGAAAATCTCCATTGGCTATACATCTTAAATAAACCGATAAACGATCCAGCTGCTGATAGCGTCGCCAGGTAAAGAATAAAAAAGAAAGAAACAGAGAAAGTGAAAACAATAGCATCAACCATGCAGCTTTCGGATAAAGCACAAGACATACAGCTATACCAAATGTAATTACGCCAATAGAAACAAAAGTGAAAACTTTGATTTCCTTGTTACGAAACATATCCGCCCCCTTTAAATAGCCATCAAGCTATTTTTGTGCTATATAGCCGATTCCCCTCACGGTTTTGATAATCTTCGGATTTCCGGGATCGTCTTCAACTTTCTCACGTAACCGCTTGATGTACACTGTCAATGTGTTGTCATTGACAAAGTCCCCTGCAAAGTCCCACATATCCTCCAACAGCTTGCTTCTTGACATCACCTGTCCAGGTCTACCGCCTAAAATGAGGAGCAACCGGTATTCCATGGCGGTGAGCATGACCTCTTCCCCTGATTTGAACACCTTTGCTTGCGTTGTATTGATGCTGATATTTTTTAATGATATAACTGCGCTTGTGGAATCCGAACTTTTACACCGGCGTAGAACCGATTTGATACGAGACAATAATTCACGAAGACGAAAAGGTTTTGAAATATAATCATCTGCACCTATGTCCAATCCCATGACCACATTGACTTCATCGTCGAGTGCAGTCAAAAAGATGACAGGGAGTTTTTGATCCTTCTCCTTGATTCGTTTGCACAGTTCATAACCGCTTCCGTCCGGTAAAGACAAATCCAGTAAAGCCAAATCAAAGGAGATGTGATCAATTGCTTTGATAGCTTCCTTGTAGTTTTTGCAATGATAAACTGTATACCCTTCCTGCTTCAATGAATAGATCAGCCCCGTGGAGATCACCGAATCATCTTCTACAAATAAAATGGCTATTGGGTTCACCTTCATCCTTCATCCCTCATCCAACAAACTTTGCATTTAATATATCACACGGACAAGCAATCAACAAGAAAACCGTTTTCCACAAATTTTAAGCTTTTTTAACGATTATGAACAAAAAACACCCGGATTGTTTTTTATCCGGTAATAAGTCTGTTTATTTTATCTTTCTTCTCGCTTTTCCTCATTGGTAATAGCGTTGTTTCACGTTTTCTTATGTTGACTAATTGCTTCCGGTGGTGTATTATTAATTCTATTAAGATAGGAGTGACATTTTTATAATGGACGAATCGCCTTTACCTGAGCGATGTACTTTAGTAAGATTTTTAGACAGGATCAGTAAATACAAGAACAAACATAAACACGAGGACATTTTTAGTTTTATTCGACAATGTTTTTGTGTTTTTTTGTTTGTAAAATTTGGCTTAGGGAGTATCGTTCAAGCATGCTCATATGATTGAACACACTCTCTTTTTGTTGACACATAAAATGTGATTTTAAATTTTAGGAGGTTTTTTCTTTGTCAGACGATGGCTCATTATTTTGGCAGCTGGTGTTGCAGTTCATTTTGATATTTGTGAATGCAGTTTTTGCCAGTGCCGAGATTGCCGTTATATCCATGAATGATAACAAGCTTGCGCGGTTAACGGCTTCCGGTGACAAGCGTGCGACCAGATTAAGCAATTTGACACAACAACCCGCGCGTTTCTTATCCACCATACAAATAGGCATAACATTTGCCGGTTTCTTAGGCAGTGCTTTTGCCGCAGATAATTTTGCAGGTAGATTAACGCGTTGGTTAATTGATATAGGTTTAAAAGTTCCTGCGACTACACTAAACACCATATCGGTTATACTTATTACATTTTTGCTCTCTTATTTCACTTTGGTATTTGGTGAGCTGGTTCCAAAACGGATCGCCATGAGAAACGCTGAGAAGCTTTCTTTGGGTATGTCCGGAATACTGTATGGGATATCAAGAATATTCGGACCTTTGGTGGGGTTATTGACTGCAT
>CALCRE010000089.1 GCA_937894465.1 uncultured Clostridia bacterium | reverse complement strand
GCTGTGAAGGAAGCAAAAGACGGAGATACTATCGCAGTAAAGGCCGGAACCTATGATGAAGGGGCAATCATCCTTTCAGTCAAAGGCGTGACCTTAAAATCCAAAGAGGGTGCAGAAAAAACCATCATCAAGGGCGAAGTTCAAATTGCTGCAGACAATTTGACAGTGGACGGATTCACCATCGACGGTACAGGCCGTGACCGTTGCATATTAGGCAATAAAGGCAGTAATGCCCTTATAACCAACAACATCCTCACCGACTGCTTAAGAGGCATCCAAGGTGGAGACGGACCGTGTAGCGACACTCAAATCATTAAGAATACATTCAAAGCCGATTACGGCATTGCAGGTTCAGAACCCTTTGCCAATGCGACGATTAAGGATAACACTTTCCTATCCAAGTCGGAAGCAGTAGGCGTTGGCAAAACTTTTACTGTTAAAGGCGCAACCGATATCATAAAATACCTGCAAGACAATAACAAGTTTGAAGGAACCGGAAAAGTAGTAGATTATCGCTAATCATTTAAAAGTTCATTTATCGTTATATATATGCCTTTAAACCTTCCAAGTCATTTATTTTAAAAGAAGAGCGGTAATAGTCGATCAAGCCTTCTTCCTTCATTTTTGTCAACTCTCTAGACAAGGAAGGACGGGTTACATTTAAAAAGTCCGCCATTTCATTTCTCTTCATGGGTGTGTGAAAATAGGTTCCCTGGTTTTGCTCGTATTCTTCTAACAAATAGGTGCTTACCTTGGAGCGGATACTTTTTATCGTTAAATAGTCCACCCTCTTGTTCAAGTCCATGGCTTTTTCCGCAACAATGTGTAACATGTTTTGAATGAGCTGTTTATGGTTGACACATTGGTTTGCACAATTACTGGTCATTTTTGCAGCAGATAAAAACATGACGGTGCAATCGGTGGTTGCCGTAACCGAAGCGTACCATTTACTAGTGCCTGAAAATGCAAACACTTCCCCGAACAGATCCCCTTTTCCTAATCGGGAAAGGATCACTCTCTCCCCGGCGGCATTTTCTTTGGTGACTAAAACTTCACCCTTCAATACAATCCCCGGACCTTTACATTCATCATTCTCTATAATCAAGTATTCGTTCTTTTTATAGGACAATATCTGCGGTTTGATGCAAAGCATCAAGGCGTTGATTTCTTCTTTGTCCATTTTATCGAACAACGGTATCTTCTCTAATGTATCCAGCCACTTCCCGTACATTGTTCCCTCCGATTTGTTAACTCATATTCTTAACCCACGGGTTGTCAGATTGACCTATCATATCATATTTTAGCCGATTTTTAAAAAGGTGTTTTATTCCAACGTCACAAACTCTACATTCTGCGCAAGTAAAAACTCTATAATCATCGGTAGTGCTGCCACTGTCTCGGCGGTTTCATGAAGCAAGTAAATACCACCGTACGGTTGTGTGTCGGTTATGTACTGAATAATTTCTTCTCCGGTTTTGTTGTCCCAGTCAGCCGGGTCCTTGTTCCACAAAATAGTCTTCATATCCTTCCCGTGCAGAATATTTTTTAAGTTCTCATTTAAATTTCCATATGGCGGTCTGAAGTATTTGGGATATAGGCCGGTAGCATCTTCGATAATCTGATTAGTACGAATGATTTCATCCTTTTGCTCTTCGATTGTTTTCAAAGACATTTCACGATGAGAATAGGTATGATTCCCAATAATACAACCATGATCCGAGACATATTTCATCTGCTCATAAAATCCGTTGGTATGTACACCGATAAAGAAAAACGCTCCCTTTATTCCATACTTATTCAATATATCGACAATCTGCTTAGTATAGATGGAAGGTCCATCGTCAAATGTCAATAATGCATAATTACCGGACAGATTGTAAATGGTTCGGGCTCCTTCCGAAATGCTATACACCACAGGTTCTTCAACCGGTTGCTCCTCTTCAGGTTGTTCTTCCTCTTGGGGCTCTTCCTCCTCAGGTTGCTTTTTCTCAGGGATTAGGATGCTTCCTTGATTCCATCCATTTAGATTATAATAGAATGTATCCGGCATACCTCGAAATGCTGCCAGTTCACCGAACAAGTCTTCAATGGTGATGGAATATAGGGGGTAATAATGGGCTTCATACCTTATTTCTTCGTTATGTACCGGTTGGTAATCTGTATCCGGTGTTTGTTGCTCCGGTTCCTTTTCGACACTAACCTCGGCCAGTGACAAATCCGGTTCCGTTTCAACAGGTCTTGCTTGGATGGGTTCATCCAAACACACTGTAGGATTGACCAGCACCAATACAATAACAGCACAAACAAACAACAAGCAATTCTGCCATAGAGTGGCTCTGCTTTCTTTACGAGCTCGCTGTTTTTCATACAAATTAATCGCTTCTTCCGATACAGCCGGTTCGAAAGATTGAACATTGGTTATTTGATTCATCAGTACACTTCCTAATATATTAAGGGAATCAATTGCATCATGATTAAAAACTTTATAAAACAATTAGATTTTATCACAAATCCAATAGTTTATATAGTTTTAAGACTATTGCCGCACATATATTCCCACTTCTCCAACCACATATATTCTACACATCCTTTGCTCTGCAAAAGATGAAAAAAACCGGGCCTTTTTTAGGTCCGGTTCTTTTCAACAATTATATACAAGGTGTTAGGTTGACGCTTTATAGTGATAGCGGTTTACCTATTACATATATATAGACGTACCGGATCTTGAATTTGTTCCCCTTTTTTACTGGTAATTATATACATCCTAACTCTTGCCTACGGGGAGATCATCTTACCCATAAAGAGAATATTCCCGTCTGTTTGATCTGCAATGACAAACAAGAAGGGGCGGTCTGCAATAAACTCATTATCTAACTTGGCTGATTCTTTTACAACGACTACCGTCGCAGCAGCTGCTGTGGAGCCTTTTTCGTTCACTTCAATCTTTGCTTTATGCAAAACATTATCCAACATCAAGCCGTTATCACTCATCAATAAAAAGTCAGCTCCTCCTGAAAATGCTTCTCCCATGCCCAACTCGGTTAAAGCTTCCTTTAATTCCTTGATTCCGTATTCCATAGTGAACTTCGGAATTTGGAGTTCAAATTCATCCCGCCCTTTTACTCCGTTTCTAATTTTCTCCCAAGTATTGATATCGAATTCTTCGATCAATGTATTAATGTCCGATTCTTCATCCGGTAAGATGGCATACATGGAGTATGCTTCACTTTTCCCGTAAGGCAGTCTGACTGCTTTTAACCGGTCATTCGAGTAGTATTCCACATCGCCTTTTCTTCTCATCATGTCCACTTTACTTGTCTCGTACAACCCGCGGAAGTCCTTTTCAAAAGTCTTCTTTTCTTCGAAAGGTACGGTCCAATCTCCTTTAAAATAGATGGCGTTGATAAGGTACATCACAACATCTGCAGGGATTGGAGGATCGATCATGCGATCGATCAAGCCTTTTGTGGAATCAGATATCCAATTGTTAATCTCATCTGCCGCTTGAGCTTTTGAAAAATCAAGTTCTGTTACATAAGCATCAAACATGTCTTTATTGATGTCAATAAAGGGTTGCTTGATGGGATACCCCTCTTTGATCCATATGGAGTTAGCGATGTCTACCGCCACCCTTTTATCCATATTCATTAAATACTGATACAAGTACTTGTTTCCTGAATTTATTTCCTCCATGCTTAAACCTTTATAAAACAAAGCCTCTTGCATGGCCTCTTTGGTAGTGCTGTCCGCACCGTTTAGCGTCATGGTCAATGCCGTGGATATACTCAAAGGAGAGATGAAAATATTCTTGTCCTTATCCTCCCTGTTTAACACCTTAAAGATTTCAACAGCGAATTTTGTATTCCCCATAACCACTTGGTCCTGCTTTTGAGCTTGCACCATATTCATACTGCTACTACATCCGGCAAGAGTAACAACAAAGGCAAGAAGTAAACAATAGACTACTATATATTTCAACTAACTTCACCTCTTCAAAATTTTGTCTTCCTATAAATAGACGTCAGTACTCCATAAAAAGTTTCATATATTGTGCAAAAGGGGAAAATATATATAGGTGGAAAATTCATATAAAAAGGAAGAAGAAAAGAAAGGATTGATTGAAATTTAAAAAAAATTTAAAAGCTTTTTGTAAATTTGACCTGGGTCAAAGTCTTCCCTTCATTTTCCGGGTATGCTTTAAGTCATAAGATAACACAAACAAACAAACAAGCGTGCAAATATAATGAAGGAAGGTAACACACTATGACAAATAAGACATATCAATTGGAAACATTAACTTGCCCGAGCTGCACTTTAAAGATTGAAGGAGCCATGAAAAATACGGCAGGTGTGACAAAATCGAAAGTAATGTTCAATTCCTCAAAGGTTAAGGTGGAATTTGACGAAACCAAGGTAACATCGGAAGAACTGAAAAACAATATTGAAAAGTTAGGCTATACCGTACTTTCAGTAAAGTAATGAAAAAAGGTTAAAAAATATGAGTAAAGAAAAAGGAGGCTACTAATATGACAACAATTGCTTATATCTTAGGAATTCTATTGACGGTTACACTCGGTTTGACGTTGACCCCGGCAAAAGCCAGTGCACATTGCAATACCATGGATGGCCCCACCGCAAAAGACGGTGTGACAACCCTTGAAACCGGAAACATCAATTATGCAGCTAAATGGATCATGGAGGAATATGAGGATGAACTATCAGAGATATTCAATTTGAGTCAAAAGGTCAGAGCCCTCAGCCCGGATGCAAAAGAGCTTGCCGACCGATTCTTCTTGGAAAGCTTGGTAAGAATCCACCGGGCGGGAGAAGGCGCTCCATATGAAGGATTAAAACCTAAAGGGACACCCATTGACGAGAAGGTGGCGGCAGCAGACAAGAGTATTGAAATAGGTAACCTTTCTCCTTTGAAGAATATGGTAACTCATGAAGAACTCCATGCACTCGAGGAGAAATTTCAAAAGGCAATGGCACTAAAAAACTATGACATGAACGACCTTGATGCAGCCCGTGCATATGTTCAAGCCTATGTAAGCTTCTTCAAGCTGGCAGAAGGCGAAGAACACGATCACGGTGAGCACGGACACGGGCACGCTCATTAAGAATATATGGGAGGAAGGGGGAAACCGGTATGCGAGAACTTTTGATACAAACAGGCAAGGTATTATTCATCGCAGTTGCAGCAACATATATGATCAGAAGATTTGTACTTTACGTAACACTGGTTTCCTCCAACTCGATGATCCCTACCCTTGCCCCCAACAAAAGGGTGTTGACATACAGGATCCACGGATTTAATAAGATCCATCGAGGGGACATCATCGTCTTTCACTCCCAAGAAATCGGTAAAACGCTAATTAAAAGAGTGATCGGATTACCGGGCGACTCGATTAAAATGCATAAAAGCGGTGATGTAATTGTTAACGGAAAAAAACTTGATGAGCCCTATGTAAAGTACCCGGGAGGGCCCGCCGGAAACTATCAAGTACCCCTCGATGAATACTTTGTATTAGGAGACAACAGGGCACAATCCAATGACAGCCGTCACTGGAAAAACAAAACCATTCTCCGAAAGTACATACTAGGAATAACTAAACAAGGCTCAGCAAAGTTCAATAAAGTTAAATAAATTTAAACTACGGTTAAAACTACATTAACATATGCATGCTATATTATATTCAATTGATAAAGATGAGGAGGTCGAAGGTATATGGCAAACAAGACATATTTATTAGAGACAAAATCCTGTCCCAGCTGTATCGGAAGTGTCGGAACAGCCTTAGGAAGAACGGCAGGTGTGAAACAGGCAGATGTTCAGTACAATTCCTCTAAGTTAAGAGTGGAGTTCGACGGAATCATGGTGAAAGCCGACGAATTGAGAAACAGGACTGAAAAGCTAGGCTTCAATATCCTTTCGGAAGTATAAGAAAAAAAACAGCATCGGGCGCAGCCGGATGTTTAAATAGAGTAAATCCAAAGAAAAAGAGTGTTGCGAAAGACACTCTTTTTCTTTGGGTTGTTATCTTTCTTTCAACCTCTTGCATCCCTCACCATCCCATTTCAGCTATGAAAGCTTGGAATTTATCGTGGTGTGTTATTGATATAAAAATCCACCATAGTTATAATGAAGATACAAGCGTTGAAGTGTCCTAATTGCAATGGGCCGTATAATCCGGCAAAAAGAGCTTGCGAGTATTGTGTCAGTTACATAATTTTTACAGATTTGAAGGAAGAGAATTATTCGTCCGGGTTATTTAACAGTGGTGCCAAACCTGACAACTATAAAGGGATATATGTATATGGAATTCTTTTGGATTATAATGAATATCCAGTAAGAATGGGTGTGGCTAATTTCAAAAAATCCATGTTGAATGCAGTGGGAGGCCACTTGTTACTTACCAATAAACGCTTGGCATTCATATCACATGCATTAAATATCGGTGGCAAAATGGCTTTGGATTTACCCCTCAATCAGCTTAAAGAAGCTCAGATCGGTGCTAATTTTGGCATTTCAGGTCAGTATTCCGTATTGGATATAGCAAATAATAAATACACCTTCATTGTATACGGTCAAAAAGAGTGGACAAGCAGAACGAATAGCGCGATTGCAAGAAAAGTCGAACCTCTTGGAAATGCTGATCCCAAGCAAACCTCACCTGCCTTAGATTATGCCAAGGAGCTTGTAGAACTAAAGAAGTTGTTAGATGCCGGGATAATCACTCAAGAAGACTATGACATAAAAAAGAGAATGATCCTGAAGATCTAGAATAGAAGATCAATCGATATATACTGTTATAAGGAAATAAAAAATACAGACTAGAAAAAGAGAGTGTCGTGGTAACACTCTCTTTGCTTGGAACGATTTGTTCCTGCCTTTAAAAATATAGAAGATGGAAGTTCACTAGTAGCACTAGTGGATGTGGTAGTGGTTATTGAATCATTTTACCCATAAATAAAATGCTTTGATCCACGTCGTCCGCAATAACAAATACAAAGGGACGATCTGCGATAAATTCAGGCATATCCAGCATAAAGGATGTGGTCCTTATGCCGACTACAGTAACGGCTGCAGCTTCAGAACCTTTTTCATGTACATCAATTACAGCCTTGTGCATCACCGTGTCAATAGCAACTCCGGTATCACTGATTCCGGTAAAATCGGCCTGGTTGGTGAAAGCTTCACCCATTCCCAAATCAACAAGTGATGATTTTAATTCCTTAATACCATATTCCATTTTAAACTTCGGCATTTTAAGCCTCACTTCACTTTGTTGTTGTAATCCGGATTTAATTTCATTCCATGTATCCAAGTCCAATTCTCCAATGAATGTGTCAATGTCAACGGATTCATCCGGCAGGATTAAAACCATGGATGCAGACTTGTCTTTTCCGTAAGGTAATCTGACAGCCTTCATACCGTTGTTTTCATAGTACTCCATGCCTTCGGACTTGGTCATGTATTCCACGTCACTGATTTTCCCGTCTTTCCCGTTAAATTGTCCCGGGAAGGTCATTTTCGGATCAAAAGGTTTTGTCCAGTCACCTTTAAAATAGATGGCGTTAATCAGGTACATGATCATATTATCCGGAATAGGAGGATCGATCATTTTTTCAATCATACCTTCCGTAGCATCTTTTATCCACCTGTTAATCTTGCCGGCGGCATCCGTCTTGGTAAAATCGATATTTTCCACTTGGGCTTCAAACATATCCCGGTTCACATCCATAAATGATTTCTTAACCGGAAACTCATCTCTCACCCAAATAGAGTTTGAAATATTCAATGTTATATTCTTATCTATGCTTGTTAAGCGTTCTGCCAAATACTTGTTGCCGGAGTTGATCGCCGACATATCCAAGCCTTCATAGAATAATGCTTTTTTAATAGCCTCTTCCGTAGAACTGTTTGCTCCGTTTAAGGTCATGGTCAGCGCAGTAGAAATGCTCAAAGGAGATATGAATACATTCTCATCTGCATCCTCTTTATTTAAAAGTTTGAACATCTCCCATGCAAACTCGTTATTTCGTTCAATGACTTGATCTTGTTTTTCAGCTATCACTCCGGCCGTCACTTTTTGCTCGGTACACCCGGTCATAAATGTCATTAACATGATGACGCCTACAAACAAGCTGATCATTTTTATTGCTGTTGCCATATATCTCACCCTCTTTAAATTTCTTTTCACTATAAATAGTTAGACGATGCTTGGATAAAAAAGTTCCAATTCTTGATCAATATTTTTTGATATAAGACTTCCGAAAAAGATAGATTCATAAAAACAGGAAGCTAGGTCCCCATACACATAACCTAATTTCCTGTTTTTTTAAACTTGCTCCTTGGTTTATCCGGAAGCGTCATTTTGATTCTACAGTCATCAATCAGCGGAGTTAACCGAATCTACTTGCCAGTTGTTCTCTGGTACGTGGTGTAAGACAGTAATCTAAAATCTCCTGGATTCGAGGCATATAACGCTATGTTAATAAACAGTTTCATCATTAAAAAGCTTTAACCGGATATGCTATAATGAGAGCACAATGAAAATGGATATAAAGAAGGAGAACTTGTTTATGGATGATTTTTATTCCTTATATGACCGGGTGGTACAAGCCGCTGCAACAGGCCGATTAAATGGTGAATTAAATAAAGAAAGACCTTTTAATGCTGATCCCGGTTCCTTGGACTGTTTGCTGAACCCGGACAAATGCTCTCCTGTTTTTAACACCGGCACATGCGGCTGCAGTGACGAGGAAAAACAAAAATGTGAAGATGTCTGCTTTTTTGACGCAATTTGCCAAGACGAGAATGGAAACATGATTATTTCCAATAAAGACTGTACTGGATGCAGCGATTGCATCGATCAATGCAAATACAAAAACTTAACAGATCGAAAAGATATCATCCCCTTGTTTCAAACCCTATATAAAAAAGAAACTCCGGTGTATGCCTTGATTGCACCGGCTTTCATAGGACAGTTTTCCGAGGAAGTTACCCCCGGTAAGCTACGCACTGCATTTAAGAAATTAGGTTTCGCCGGTATGATTGAGGTTGCATTGTTTGCAGACATATTGACATTAAAGGAAGCCTTGGAATTTGACCGATACATTCACACCGAAGATGATTTCTTGTTAACCAGTTGTTGTTGCCCCATATGGATTGCCATGATCAAAAAGGTATACACCGAATTGATTCCGCATATGCCTCCTTCCGTTTCACCAATGGTGGCTTGCGGAAGATCCGTTAAAAAAATTCAACCCGATGCCATTACGGTGTTCATAGGGCCATGTGTGGCAAAAAAGGCCGAAGCCAGGGAACCGGACATCAAAGACGCCACAGACTATGTATTGACGTTCAAAGAAGTTAAGGACTTGTTTGATGTGGCCGGTATTAACCCTGCTTTACTGCCGGAGGATCAAAAGGAGCATTCCTCCAAAGCCGGACGCATTTATGCAAGGACGGAAGGCGTCAGCCAAGCCATCGAAACCACATTGAATAAATTAAAACCGGATCGGAAGATCCCGTTAAAGGCCACACAAGGGAACGGAACCGTCGAATGCAAAAAGCTGTTAAACGACTTACTCCAAGGAAAGATACGTGCTAACTTCATCGAAGGAATGGGTTGTAAAGGCGGTTGTGTAGGCGGCCCTAAAGCCATTTTGGATAAAGAAGAAGGCAGGGATAATGTCAATGGATACGGAGATTCAGCCCTTTATGAAACACCGGCGGAAAATCCCCATGTTATTGATTTGTTACACCGAATCGGATTTGACACCATTGACTCATTGTTGGAAAAAGATCATATGTTTGTACGCAAATTTTAAGTCGTAAAGGGTGACGAGCACCCTTTACGGCTGATATCTGGCATATGCGGTATATAAACGGCTAAAATTCAACCTGGTGGAAGAGTCCATTAAATAAGCGGATTTATCGGCATTTCTTTTCCTGTTTTGGTTCAGGGCATGAATGATTTGTTCTGCATTTCGTATACCCATACCGTGACCGTAATACAAACCGTCACCAAAATCAATTGCATTTTCACCTTGCCATTCCGGCGTCAAAGGATTGACATCCGGGTTTTTAAAATATCTGCAGTTTCCCGGCATATATTTTTCAGGCTCATGCAGCGTTCTTAAACCCAAATCAGGATCCAATGACTGCCAATTCATCAAATAGGTATTCGGGAACAAGGCATCAAACAAAGGACCCGGTAAAACATCCGCTAAAGCTTTGTAAAAGACAATGACGATAGCTGTAGAGCATTCCGTTGCATACAGACGACTTTGATCATAAATGTTCTTAATGGCTTCATTTGGTTTTACTCCGCTTTTTAATCGGAATCCTCCGTCCGGCTCACGATTCCAAAAAGCCGGGTTACATCTGGACCTTCTGAACACTGCAAAAGAAAAATTGTTGCCGTTCAGATCCTTTGATGCTTTCACAATGGCACTTCTTACGGAAAGCTCAAACTTCAACTCATCCATGGAGCGGAATGAATATGTTTGGGTACTGTCCGCCATGATCTCGGCTGTAATATTTTGTATGCGGTCATCGGGCAATTTACCGAGCACCGCTTCTTTACCTGCTTGTTTTCCTCCGATATAGATCATACATATCGCCCCCTTCTTCTGCTTGCAATTTTGATTTGCTCATCCAAAGGAGACTTGATCCATTCCTTCCAAGCCTTTTGATCCTTTTCATACAAGACATTGGAATAATCACTTAAAACTTCTTTCGCCTTCTCGTTCAATCGTAAAAATGCATCCACTGCATTGGCCTGATCCCCTTCCAACGAATCCTTTTTAAAGGCTTCATTGTCCTTTTTGGCTTTATGTAGATACTTCGATTCATAAGAGACGTTATATGGTATAGGCGAATTGGCTTGCTGGAATGTTTCACCGGTATATTCCAAGTATTCTGCATTCTCCTTGATCCAACTGACGCATTCCATATACAAACGGTTACGGTTGACCGAGCCTGCATCTTTCATGATGGGTATGAAAGCCAAAAGCTTCATAGCCAACTTTACATCCCTCGGATTGCTTGATCGGAGTCTTTCTACAATCAACAAGAGATTTTTTGGATTATGTATTTCAAAAAAAGTCCATATCAAATCGTAAATGTATCTTTTCTGACGATTGCGGTTGAAGATCAACTCCACCAACAAGGTCACCACCGATTCATCATGGAAGACTTGAACTGCGAGAATAGCACAATCGTCCAGGATCTCATCGAACTCATCATCCAAGCCGTCATCCGAATACCCGGATTCCAACATCCATTTTAAACACGATTGAACCGCTTGACGGTAACCCGGTAACAAATCCTCCACCTGGGAAAAATCTTTTTTCCTTAATAAACGGATGAGCTTCAAAGCGTTCTTGTTTCGTATATTCAAATGTTTGTATACTTCCGATTGAATCAATTGATTTTCCAAAAGATACAATGTGGCAAACCGAAGTTCGGGGTCATTGAGAAGGCGAGCGGCTTGGGTCGGATTACTCGTGCTAAGTTTTTGTACATTGTCCCGTAGTCCTGCGACCCCTTCCTTTATGCGCAACTCATCCAACCTGCTGATCTGATTAGGTTCACCCATAAAAAACATACCCCCTGTTATATATTCTTATTACAGGATATGCAAGTAGGTCATAAAGGGTGATACATTGCACGATACGTATCGTATCAACTAT
This sequence comes from uncultured Clostridia bacterium, assembly GCA_937894465.1. Classification (GTDB taxonomy): domain Bacteria; phylum Bacillota; class Clostridia; order JAAYHZ01; family JAAYHZ01; genus JAAYHZ01. Next base: position 8,241 of record CALCRE010000089.1, on the reverse strand, counting down.
TACACATGGCAGTTTGGTGAACATTTTCGCATTGTTCCTACTTTGACAAGGTGATATAATCATAAAAGTTTAGAAATTTTGATTCAAAAGGGGCAGGTACAGTTTGTTATGCACGATGAAGGAATGTTGGAACTAAGGAAAAGGAATACATATTTGTTTGCAGTGGCTACAGCATTTATAGGGTTTGCATTTGCCACAGTGGAGCATATCATCAGTAACTATTATGATTCTTACGGGATCACCGCAGTGCAAAGAGGTTGGTTGGAATTTCCCAGAGAGCTGCCGGGAATGCTGCTTGTATTCATCTCCGGGTTGCTATACTTTTTAGGCAGTGCAAAAATGGGTGTCATTGCGATGCTTTTAGGAGTTGCCGGGCTATTGGGATTGGGTTTTTTAACTCCCTCCTATTATGTTATGATTTTATGGTTGTTTCTATATAACACAGGAACGCATCTTTGGATGCCGGTCAAAGCCGAAATTGGAATGTCCTTGGCCGTTGAAGGGAAAACAGGACGGCAATTAGGTCGTTTCGACATGATATATACTTTTGCCGGTTTGGTGGGAGGAAGTCTGATCTATTTGGGCTTTAAGCAATTCTCCATGGGGTATACCGGTACATTTTTAATTTGTGCCCTTTCATTAATCGTGGCGGTATTCATCCTTTCTAAAATCAAAACCATTCATAAACCCGAGAAAGAAAAGATAAAGTTAGTATTCAAAAAACAATATCTCCTCTATTACCTTATGTGTATGTTCAACGGTGCAAGAAAGCAAATATCCATCACATTCGTCCCCTGGCTTTTAATCCGCATCTTTCACAAAACGGCGGACAACATGCTGTTAATCGGTATGGCTTCAAGTGCTTTGGGAATCGTCGTATATCCTCTCATCGGCAGAGCCATCGACCGATTCGGTGAAAAGAAAGTTCTAGCCGTCGAAGCTTTGTTGTTAGCAGTGGCTTGTATTGCCTACATCGCTGTCAACAGCACCTCTTCCTTAGTGTCGACCATGGTGATTGCAGGTTGCATATTAGACCGTATGTTAACTTATGCCGGCAATGCACGATCCACCTATATTAAGAAAATCGCCGAAACACAAGATGATGTTTTACCGACCATCTCCACCGGAATCAGCTTGGATCACTTGGTGTCCATGACCATACCTGCTTTAGGCGGATACATATGGGAAGCCTACGGTTACCGATATGTCTTTGTAGGAGCTCTTCTGATCGCCATTATCAACTTTATACTGGCCAACAAAATGAAAAGCATTCCTATAGAGAAACAAGAAAGTTTATCCCTCTGATGAAGTCGCCGATGTGACCTGGATTTTCTTCTTGTGTTTGATTTCTGCGGCGATCCAAACAGCGACAGGTAGTAACAATTGAAAGGGAAACGAGTAAAAAGCATTATAGTAATTGAGGAAATCAACGATTTGCATCATATCCTTGAAAATCAATCGGCAAGTTATGATTAATAACAACCCGAAAGGCGCTGCTACCGGACGATAATGCTCCAGGCGAAATATATGTTGAAATCCTTTTAAAGCCGCAAACATACAAACTGCGGTTTTAATGAAACCTGCCAAAATAAAGACCATGGCCACACTGGACTCGATCCGCTGCAAAAACTTACCGATTCTAATCAGCCCCACAACATTATAAGAGGTAAAATGCGTTTGTTCCACCAGCTGAGGTCCTAAGACCAACAGATTCCGCAAAACCACTAAGACGACGAACCCCCCCCCAATTAATAATGAATAAAAATAGACTCTATAAGGTTTGTTTCGATCCTTCGAAAAGCTGACGGCTGATAAAAAAACAACCAACTCTCCAAAAGAGAAAAAGAAACCTTGTATTGCCACCTGCAAAACCGGCTTTATGTCGTTGTATAACAAAGGACGCAAATTTTCCAGATTGGCGTTTGTTAAAGATAATATGGATACTGCAAAGACAACACCCAAAAGGATATAGTTAAAAAGCTGTGCCCATCGTCCCAATACCTCCATACCGTTTTTGATGGCATAGATGATCACTAGGCCCATCATAACCAAAGATACAATATCAGGTGTTTCAGGCAAAGCATCGATATGAATAAATTCTGAAAAAGTCCTTGTGATCGCAGCAGCAGTTAAAAAGTAATAAAAAGAGAAAAAGAAGGTTAAAAGACGACTGATGATCGGGGTGAATACTTCATCCATAATCTCAAAAAGATAATACCCGGGATACAATGTGATGATTCTCGCGTATAGGGCATAAACGGGTGCAATCAGTGAAATCGATATGAGCACCGACACCCATACATCTTGCTTTGCCATATGGCCTATACCAAACAATGTGTTCCCCAAAAGGTACAAGGTCATCATGGAGATGATTTGTCTGTCGGAAGAAACTTCTTTATTCATGCACAATACTCCCTCTAATATCACCGAAAACCATATGGATCATCTCCATGAACCATGTGTTTATATTTGGCTTCAATACGCCGCTCGAGTTTAAAACGAATAAAAGATACGATACTGCCATGACCACCGAAAAAACAACAAGCATCTTCCACTGTTTCCCCTTGATCAACGGTACTGCATCCGTGAATATGAATAATAAATAAAGCAATGTAATAACAAACAGCATATTAATCTCGAACGATGATGGGTTTGCTTGAAAGGGCGGTGTTCTCAATATGCACTTGAGATTCCGTAACAACTTCAATAGACTGAAACAGTCTGTCCCAATCGCTTTCTATCTCCTTCCAAACATCCGGATATTCCATTCTGATGGCATTACCAAATCCGAAAATATCGCAACCGAATTCTTTTTGCACATGCATCACCAAATTCTTAATATCCTCCTGCAACATGTCCTCAAATTGACCCGCTAGTTCCATGCTGCCTTCTTCACCGGTATCCAATGCCCTTCCTTCTATTTCGGCTATTGACACATTTGTAATCGTGCTGATACGCATTACGATGTTTTCACCTTTTATGACGGGCTTCATCTTGGTCTTGTTATCTATAATTTCTAATGTTACCTTTACAGGTACATCCTCCTGAATAACGTTATTTGTTAATAACCCGGTTTTAATTTCATCCTTTATGAACATAAAGATTCGGGTTTCATCCGGGCTTAAATATCCTTTTAACCGATCCTTTTTAAAAACGGCTGTTCCGGAAAATGTGGGAATCAACTGTCCTTCACTCATAAACAATAAAGCAACAGGCAACACAAGGTCTAAACCGGGGGTTGCTAGGTTCTTTAATACCTTCCACTCCTCCCCATCCGGAGTTTTAGACACACTACCTTGGTTTTGAAAGATATTATCCAGATCAAATGAAATAACGTTGAATACAGGGTGTGGCAGGTGGAAGATTTCGTGAGCGGTTTTCTCCTTGGATACTACTATGTTGAGAGTTTGTCTAATTTCAGGATCTCTTGCCAACCAGTCCAACACCGGCACCAATCCTTCTTTGGCAATTTGCTCACTTAAAACAATCAATGTTGTATGACTCCAATACAACCGCTTCCCTAATATATTGATGGCATTTCGGCTGGCTTCAAACATCGTGGCACCATAAGAAGTGATGATAGAGGAAGCTACCTTCGCATTGCTACCGCCTTCGATGTTCACAATTTCTACAGTTAACCTGAATTGGTCATCCTCCTTGTCCACTGCCGCACCGGTCACAATGGAAAGGTCTTCAATCTCCCTGTAATTCCAACAACCACTAAGGAAAATGAATGTAAACAAATAAATGAAAATCAACCATAGGCAACAAACTCTTTTATAGTTCATAACCTACTCTTTCCCTTTCTGCTGTCCATGGACTGGCGACGGCTTTCTTTTCCCATAAACATTTTCGGTCGTGTATTCATATACCACCAAGGAGCTCTGACCACCGTATCCTTAATATCCTCCGGCTTTATGGAGCCAATGCCCATCATGTAGGGCACGCCTAAAGACCTTATGCTGAATAAGTGTATAAACAAAACAATGATCCCAAAGGCAAAGCCATATAGGCCTAATATACTTGTGACCAAAATGAGCAAAGTTCGTATAATAATGTATACACCTTTTAACTTCGGTACCATCAATCCGGTGATACCGGTCAATGCGGCGATAATCACCACAAGAGAGCTGAAAAATTTTGCTTCCACTGCAGCCTGCCCTAGAATCAATGTTCCTACGATACTGAGGGATTGACCCATAGCAGAGGGAATTCGTGCACTGGCTTCCCGAACCAAATCAAATGAAAACATCAGCAACAAAACCTCCAGAACAGCCGGGAAAGGAACCCCTTGTCTTGCAGAATAAATGCTTACCAAAAGAGTCGTGGGAATCATTTCCTGATGATAAGTCAGCGCCGCAAGATAAACCGCAGGTGCAGTAACGGTAATCGCTGCGCTGATGATCCGCAGCAGGCGATTAATGGATGAAAAGTAGAATTCCGTGTAATAATCTTCAGCGGTATGAAAGTTCTCCAAGAATATAAAGGGTAACCACAATGCTTTGGAGGTACCGTCTATAATCAGAACGATTCTCCCTTCCATGACCTTGCTGACCACCACATCCGGCCGTTCAGTGGAGCCTATGGTTGCAAACACCGACAAAGGTGCATCCTTGATGTTCTCTGCAATAACATTGGAGCCTGTCATCGCATCCACATCGATTTTATCTAAACGATTTTCCAGCTCACCCAACACTTTATCATTCACCAATGTCTCCATATAGCAAAGGCATACATTGGTTCTGGAATGGCGCCCTAAAACCTTGAATTTGAACTTTAAATCAGGAGACTTTAATTTACGTCGAACCAAAGACAAATTTACAGCTAAGTATTCATTAAATCCTTCTCTGGGGCCTTCCATGACCTTTTCAAATTCCGGTTCTGTAATTTGTCGTAGTAACAATGCTTTACTGCGAATAATCAAGGCTTGCTCTTGTCCGTCTATAAACAGCAAAGTCTCTCCTTGGAAAAGGGATTGAAGGACGGTATCCATATACAAACACCTCTTCACATCCATATTGTTAATTATCGTGTTCATCACTCGCTCCAGGAAGGTATCCTGGGGCAGTTCACTAAGATCGGCTTGCATTATAGGGGTTACAAGGTTGTCGTTGATATCTTCATTGTCCACCATGCCATATATGAACACCAGGCATGCACGAAAAGAATCCATATGCTTATTCCCCATCCAACGATAAATCACCGTATTGTCCCCTTTTAATGTGTCCTTCATCCGGTTGATATTTTCGTCTATTGAAGTGCTTAAAGGCTTCATCAAGTCATAGGGATCCGCAACTGTAGAAGATTGAAAATCCTCGGTACCGGTTACCTTTTCTTGCTCATTCGACATTGGTTCTTTTCCCTTGAACATACACACCTCTTATGAAACATCAGTTACTCCACATTATTTCCATAACATAAAACAATTATCCAATTCTATTGATAATTTCTTTTTAGAAAGCTTCTTGGCATGTTGTCGTCAGCAAGGTGGTTCGCAAAATAACTTGGAACTAAACTTAGAACATTTTAGTACAACTTAGAACTAAAAATTCATCTAATAGACGTTATATTCTGTGTCGATGAAACAATGCCACAATAGTATCATTCAGATAAAGGAAGATAAAGGAAAAAGATAATCTGGAAAGATACTCTTGAATCTGTTCCTGTACTTGTTGTATTATATATTTATGTAATTGTGCCAAATTCTGTATTTCACAACCCACATTAATTTGATCACCTACGTGGAGGAAGTAATGAACAAGAGGTTTTCTAATGATTCTAAAGTCCGTACCGCTATTCTGTGTTTTGTCATGCTACTATTGGTCCTATGTAGCACTGCTACTTTGCTGATACGGTCGGTCTCCGCTGAAACTAGTACTGTTACATGGACCGGCAAGGCCGGAAACAATTTATGGAGCTCTCCGGAGAATTGGAGCACGAATAAGGTTCCTGTCACATATGAGAGTGTTGTCATTATTCCCAAAGGCGTCACTGTACAAGCAGACATTAAAAATACTCCTGTAAACTTACAATGTGAAGGTGATTTAACAATAAACAACGATGTGATGTTTTCATTATCGGACGGATCTACTATTAAAGGTCATATCACGAATAACGGATCCCTCTCTTTCAATAAAGGAGTCTATACATTCAAAGGTGGTGCCGAAGGTTCCGGATCCTATTATTTAAACATCGAAACAAAAATTGTCCTTGACGGCGGAATATATGTATTCGACGGAGATATCATAGATATCCATCAAGAGGCATCTATTCATGCAGAAAGCGATAGTGATGTAACTGTTAACGGCTATTACAAAACCTTTACAAGCATTGGAAAAGACGCGAAAGTGACATTTAACTATGATAACAAGGAAGGAAACCAAAGAAAAACCCGGGAGTTATCCATTGAGAATGAAGGTACGGTTGTATTCAATAGAGATATAGTTCTAAAAAGCTTGAACTTTTTATCAGGAAGTATTGAAAGTGCCGGTAATATCACCTTGAACGGAGACGGCAGATTCAAATGGCTCGAAGGGGTTTTCAAAGGTACAGGAAACTTCATTGTAGGAAGACTGAGAGAAACTAAGCTCTCATACAAATTCTATAATTTTTTCGGATGCATCATCGGAGTGGCCAGTGAGGTTGAAGTACCTGTCAATGATAAAAACATTGATAAACCTTCGGAGGACTTTGAAATACTCGGAAAAGGCAGTAAGGAAATGAACCTTGCATTCATGAATGAGGCAACCGTCAAAATATCCGGCGGTGATGTGTTGTTTAACAACCATGTCACCAACAGAGGTGAAATCATGCTTTCTGATGGAACCGGCAAGGTCACCATTAAAAAGGATTTCACCCAGGAAGAATCCGGCATATTGAGCTTTGAACTAAAAAGTGCAAAGGACTATACAAGTTTACATATCGAACAAACGTTAAAATTAAACGGAGCTGTAAATTGTAATTTTATCAACGGATATATACCGCACCAAAACGCATCCTTTTCTCCTTTAACTTATGTGAAAAAGCCCAATTCAACCTTTCTATATCTGTATCGTAATCTCAATATCTCTTTAGCCAATCAATATGATGAAACGCAAATGAAAGTTACAGTTTCCAAAGATGCAGTATCAAGGGATACGAAGTGTATAAAAGAAATACAGATCAACAAACCTGTCAGTTACACAGACACAACAGCTGTAGTAAAACTACAGCAAGGCTTTATAAATGATATGTTTACCTCCATGGACAGTAAATTGGATGTGAATACCGATAATAGCAATAAAGCCACTATACACGTTGGAAAAGACAATGCATTGATCCGTATTCAGAAAAGGTTCGACGGAACAAAAACATTTTGTATCGAGATGCCCTCCCATGACAAAAACAATACTACATTACAATTCCCTGCTACGGAACTCCGTTCGGAAAAGGGAAAAGAGTTAATCAAAATTCAAACGGATTATGGTTGCCTGACATTCCCCTTAAACTTAATAAAAAACGATAAGGTAGGTAAGGACGCCAAGGTTGAGATAAATGTTGAGAAAGTGGAACTTTCTCAACTTGACAAACAAACTCAATCCGTTGTGGGGGCACACCCGATCGTGGACATCTTCATACAATTAGATGGAAAACCGGCTAAAGTAAATGAGAAAATTCTCGTTTCCGTACCTTATCAACCTACTTCGGAAGAATCGGCAAACCCGGGACGAATCGTTGTACAAACCATCGATGAAAAAGGTAACCTTATTGCCGTCCCTTCCGGAAAGTATGATGCGGAATCGAAGTCCGTTACATACACCACAAAACAATCCGGACGTTTCATGGTTGTTTATGAACACAAGACATTTTCAGACTTGGCTTCCGTCCCATGGGCAAAGAATGCCGTTGAACTATTTGCCTCAAAAGGAATTGTCAAAGGAACCGGTACGGATACCTATTCACCTTCAGTGAACATCTCCAGAGGGGATTTTATATATTCTCTGATCAAAGCACTGGATTTGACAGCAGACTTTACAAAAAACTTTGATGATGTATATCGGGATGCCTATTACTACCAAGCTGTGGGGATGGCGAAAAAGTTGGGTATCACAACAGGTTCCGAAAGCAACCAATTCAAGCCGGAAACAGAAATCTCCCGGCAGGATATGGCGGTGTTTACAATAAGAGCATTACAGATGCTACATTATTTGTAAGCGGCAAATAAAAAGCGTCTTTTTTTGAACACCCGGGCATGTTAATATA
>CALCRE010000088.1 GCA_937894465.1 uncultured Clostridia bacterium | reverse complement strand
AAAAATCTCAAAACGCTAGATACTAGCGGGTTATGGGGTTTAACAATTAACTAAACAGTATGTCAGCAAGAGAGGAATACAAAAACGACAACTGGTGTCCCATGCCGGGATTCAGGGATGTTCAGCCGAATCAACCTTATCCTAGTGTGTACGGGGATCTTCCCATCACCGAAGAAGCAAAAGAATTGGCAAGAAAGCATTGGAGAGAAATTGGATACAAGGGAGAAGACGTGTGACAAACAGATATTTTATCGGTATTGACAGTGGTACCAGCGGTACCAAAACCGTGTTGATTGATAACAACGGAGAAATTGTATCAAGTGCCTATTACGGGTATCCACTCATCAAGCCCGGAAAATACATGGTAGAGCAAGATGCAAACCAATGGTGGAATGCTGTTGTGGAAACGGTCAAGCAATGTTGTAAAAAAATCGATCGAAAGCAGATCAAAGCCATTGCGGTATCCGCCCAAGCAGGTTGTGTAGTTCCTTTAAAAGACGGTAAACCTATGGGCAATGCTCTTTCTTGGTTGGATTCAAGATCACACCATGAAGCTGATGAAGTCTTAGGACGGATCGGTAATGACCGTATTTACAAGAAAACCGGCTGGAGAATTTCTCCCGGTATGTCTTTTCCTAAAATCATTTGGTACAAGGAGCATATGCCCAAAGTTTACGAAGCATGTGAGAAGTTTTTGACCACTGTGGACTATATCAACTTTATGTTAACCGGTGAATATATTATGGATCCTAGCAATGCCTCCTTGACCCAATGCTATAACTTACTAAACAACGAGTGGGACAAGGAAATATTGGATTTGATTGCTTTAGATCAAAACAAATTACCTAGTCTTTTAGACACGGGAGAAAAAATCGGTTGCCTGACCAAACAAGCGGCCCGGGTGCTAGATCTTTTGGAAGAAACAATTGTAGTCTCCGGAGCACATGACCAATATTGCGTCGCAACAGGTGCCGGTGTTTTTACGCCGGGTGAAATGTTAATCGCTACAGGTACTGCATGGGTGAATTTGGCCGTAGTAAATAAGCCGGTATTTGTCAAGGAAGGCTTTTTGACACCGGGTAGGCATGCAAAAAAAGATGCATGGGGATTACTGACCTCTATACCGGCATCCGGTGCATCGATGGAGTGGTTTAATGACAATTTCGGAGGGTACGATCTAAGAGGAGATGCTCCTGTAAAGGAAAGCTTCTCGCAAATCGACAAAGTATGCAGTGAAAGAGTCTTTAAAGATTCAGGGGTGTTGTTTTATCCGGGACAGACAAATGTGGGTGAGAAAAGAGCCGCCTTTATAGGATTAGGACTAGAGCATGATCGTTACGACTTGTTTTTGGCTATCATGGAATCCATTGCATTTGAAGTGTTAATCCAGGTTCAAACATTTGAAAAGTTAGGTGGGAAAGTTCATTCCCCCATTATGACGGGAGGTGCTGCTAAAAGTACATTATGGAGAACGATATTGGCGTCTGTGTTGAACAGGGATATTGTTGCTGTAAACAACCCGGAGTTGGCCGCAATTGGTGCAGCAGTCATTGCTGCATCCGGATACGGAGAATATCCGGATCTTGAACAAAGTGCAAAGGGTATAAAAACAAAAAAAGCGAACGAGCAACCGAATCAAGATTTGGTGAACAAGTACCGGGAAAAGTTCATGAAGTATATGGAGTTAAGGAATTATTGTAATGGATAGTAAGTAAAACTTCTATCTTGTCGGGTTATAGACATGCAATCGAAGGCTTTCAACAAATAGCCCTTTAATATGTGAATTGGTAATTTGTAAAAATATTAATGAAGTGTATATAAAATGAAAAAGCTAATGTGTCTTTTATTGGTTGTAGCGATGCTGTTATCTTTTATGGCATGTGCAAAGAATGAGGGGGAAAAAACATCCGGTGATGTGACCACTATGGCACCGGAGGTAAATCCTTTTGAAGAGTTCTTTGAAATTTCTTGGTTGGTACAATATACCAAGAATTACGAAGAAGGCAGATGGGATGAATTGGAGCTGGAAGAAAAGTTCAATGTTGATTTGAAGGTATGGAACACGGATTATGACAATGCAGAAGAATTAACACTCATGATATCGGCCGGAAATGTCCCGGACATGGGTTTTTATCCGAAAGATCCTATTGAGTTGTATGAACAGGGACTGACCAGAACCATCAATATGAATATGATCAAAACCTATCTGCCGGGATATTATGAAATTATTGAGGAGTATCCCATCGGGTTGAAATTTAATGCGGTTCCGGACACTGAAAATGAGTATTACGGGATTACCATGGCATCTGCTTTGAGTAAGTTCTATTACTCTAATCATGCCATCCGTCTTGATTGGTTAGAAAACATCGGGTATACATTAGACGATTTGACTCCATTCAAAACTCCCGATGTATTCAATCAATATGGAAATTTTGAAAATGCTGTCTATTTCTCAAATAGAATGTTTACTTATGATGAGTTTTTGGATATAAACAAAAGCTTCACGGAGGATGATCCGGATGGTAATGGAGAAGATGATACCTATTTTGGTATCAGTCTCGGAATTCATACATGGAACCGCTTGACTCTTGCAACATTTGGTATACATATCGATGGTAATTCCCTGTATAAAGATAACCTAACCGGGGACGTAGTACCATATTATGCCTATGAAGGATATCGTGATTTCTTAATTTGGGAAACCGATGCCTTGGAAAAAGGGTACATCCGAAAATTACCTGGAGCTGATACTTGGCTCAATGAGCTTTATGCAGCTTGGGCTAGTAGAAAACACGGATATTATGAACTGTCTTCCCAAGACGTTTTGGCTGAGTACAAACCGGACTTTTCCATGTCATTGGCACCCGGGTCAGTGTTGAAAGAAGATCCGGATGCGACGTTTGTTATTTTCCCGGGATTTACCGGACCTGCGGGGTATGGCGGTAATACAAGATATTCCCCAACTCCCTATAGAGGTGGAGGTTGGGGCACTTGGAAGATCGGAAAGGAAGTCACCGATGATAAATTGGCTAGGATACTGCAAATGATGGAGTACACCCATTTTGACAAAGATGCCTATTTACGTTATTGGTACGGCATTGAAGGCATTCATTACAAATGGTTGGGAGAACCGGGTAAAAGCAGTATCTTATCTACACCGGCAGACCAATTACCGGCAGAATATGCATCAGGTGCACCGGTGAATATTTTTGCATCCAATAAGTTTTTGATGGATATGTCCATATGGTCTTTGTTTAGCTCGTACTATTACACTTGGCATTTCTATCAAGAGGAAAATGGGTGGGGCAAATATGATGTTGAGCCTTACAAGTATGTAGACAGGATGTACTTTACACAAGAACTATATGAGAAGTATGATAAAACAAACCAAGAGGTGAAAGACAGTTTGTCCGCTGTTCGTAGCGAATTTTGGAACAATGCACATGAAGGGCAAATTGCTGAGATTCATAATGAATGGTCCTCCTATCTGGAGAGATTGTACAGCAATGGTTTGGATAAACTTGTTGAAATCTTCAACAGTGATGAGATGGGATTATTTTTGAAATAACCGGGCGATGATATATAATTAGAAAGTGAAGGATTTTAAGATGACGGGCATAACTGAATTATGCCCGTCACATATACAAGGAAAAGGTGAATAAAAAAGGATGATAAAGTCAATAAAAAAGTCATTGAGGGATTTATTGGGAGATGCATATTCAAATAGTTTAAAAAACGGTGCTTTGTTTTTTGGGGAATTGTCTGAAAAGGAAATCGACAGATTGCTTGATGAAAGAATTGATTTTCTACCGGATCAATTTTTACAAAAAAACATGAAGTTATTAGAGAAGGTCGGTACCAGGGTGATTCCGGAAATGAAAAACCCTCGAGCAGGTGCCTCTACGGATGCATACATCAAAGCTTCCAATATCCAAGAAGCACCGGTGGGAGGATTGGGTACGCTTCGATTAGGGGAAGACGGAAAGCTTCATCTCATTTCTAAGAGCGAGCATTACCATGCACCTTTAGGCCATAATTTCCCAGGATACAGGTTACTGGAGAGAGCATATCGTTTGGGGATTAATAATGCAACCCATAATAACACAAGAGGCAGTATTACGCGTTTTCATGAAACCGAATTGATTCGCACCATCAATGGTTTGGATCAAGGGGATCATGAGGGTTTGAATCATATCATCCAGAGCAAAGAGGATAAAGTGTTAAACAGGGTGATCAACATGCAAACCGGAAGCTTGGCTGCGGAAGCCGGTGTTAAGATGATGCTGGCAAGGTTTTATCGGTTGGACAAAACCTATGAAAATCCCAAATACCAAGATCGTATACCGGTGTTTTTTGTCATGGGTGATTATGAAGGGGGCGGTGTTGCAAACTATCATGGCACCATCATGTTAACTCAAATATTCCGTGATATGTGGCCGGAACTATCCCAAAGAATTGAAAAAGCAGGCTTGATGAAGGTGTGTCCGGTGAATATCAATGATTTAGATGACTTTAAAAACAAGATGGAAGTATATAATCAACCACCTTACAAAACGGCGGGGTTTTTGCATGAAATCATTTTAATGAATTATGGTGCCATTCAGTTGAAAAAAGAATATTTACAGCAAGTGTATTCTTTATGTGAGGAATATGACACACCGGTGATGGTGGATGAAATTCAATCTTGTATGTGGTACAAAGGGATGTACTTGTTCCGATTGTATGATTTGAAACCGGATTTTGTCGTGATCGGAAAGGGTTTTCCGGGGGGGCAATTCGCAGGTTCTAGAATCATTACCACAGCCACCATGGATTCATTGAATCAATTCGGTGCATTAGTTACAAGCGGGCAAGAAGAATTAACCGCTTTAGCCTATTTGATTACCATGGCATTTGTAGAAGAAAACGGAGAGCATCTCGAACAAATCGGTCAATATTATGAGGATCAATTAAAGTCTTTGGCAAAAAAGTATCCTGAGTATATAAAAAGTATTGAAGGTTTGGGATTGCTACAAGGTGTTACCTTTCACCATATAGATGATACGGTTGCTTTTACGGACTATTTAAAAAGCAGGTGTATTGACATCAGTGCTCAAACCTATAAGGCGTCTTGTCCTCCTACTGCATTGACCAAGTTGCCGGTGATATCCACAAAAGAAACTGTAGATTTTTTGATTGCTTACATGGAAAAGGGGATTCAATCCTTAAAATAAGGAGGTTCTAAATGGGTGTAAAAATTGGTGTGGTGGGTTGCGGTAGCTTTTCTCGCTCCTTTATCAACTTGTTCAAAGCACATCCTGATGTGGAGAAGATTGTATTATGCGATTTGGATCCGGAAAAAGTAAAGCAAAGAGGTGCAGAAACCGGCATTGAAAACTTTAGTGGATCCTTGGACCATTTGTTGGAAACCGATGTGGATGCAGTTGCGCTTTTCACACAAAACTGGCTTCATGGCCCACAGGCCAAACAAGCGTTACTCAATGGGAAACATGTGTATTCAGCTGTTCCCATGGGAATTACATTGGATGAAATAAAAGATATTGTGGAAGCGGTTGAGAAGACCGGCAACATCTATATGATGGGGGAGACCAGCTATTACTATCCGGATGTGATTTATTGCAGAAACAAGTACCAAGAAGGTGCCTTTGGCGATGTGGTATATACGGAATGTGAGTATTATCACGATTGGGATCACGGTTTGTACGACGTCATGAAAAGGCGGGGCGGTGACAATTGGAAATGGACGGCCGGAGGGCCTCCCATGCACTATCCCACCCATTCGGTCAGTTGTTTTGTTTCCATGACCGGAGCCTATTTAACCAAAGTTTCCTGCCAAGGTTTTTCGGATAGGAACAAGGATGGATATGATTTGTATGGAGAAGGCAAAAACGAATGGGATAATTCTTTTAGCAATGAATCCGCCCTTTTTTCCGCATCTGACGGATCAGCTGTGAGGGTGAATGAATTCAGAAGAATCGGATACCCCGGAACGGTAAGGATGAGCGTTTTCGGAACCGAGGGTTCTTTTGAAAACAAGAGTACAGAAAGCTCTAAAAAGGGTTGTTCGTGGATGACAAAACAGCAATCAGAGAGAATTGTTTTGGATGACTTATTGGAATGCAAACCTCATGCCATAAACAATACAGATGGTGAAAATGCCGTAGTAGATGAGAAGCCGGTGAATTTTGCTAAAATTCAACCGGTGGACAGCTTGCCTGATTCGTTTAAAAAAATGAACTCCGGTCATTTTATGTCGCACAATTTTTTGATTCATGAATTTATTCAGGCATGTTATCATCGTACAATGCCTTGTAATAATGCATGGATGGCTGCACGCTATACCATTCCCGGTATTATTGCACATGAGTCTGCCAAGAGAAACGGTGAGTTGCTTATGATACCGGATTTCGGTAATCCAAAATACTAATTTAGAAAGGGCAGGTATGGAAAAAGGAAAGATCACTCTTAACGATATTGCTAGAATTGCCGGTGTGACGATTGGAACTGTGGATCGGGCTATGCACAATCGTTCGGGTATCAGCGAAAAAACAAGACAAAAGATTTTAGATATTGCCAAAGAGTATGACTACAAACCGGATATTATCGGTAGAAGCTTGTCCATGAAGAGGAAGCGACTAAAGATCGGGGTCTTGTTACGAAGGGAACCGACCTTTTTCTGGGATCATGCAGCTAGAGGAATCCGGGTGGCTGCAAAGGAGATGGAGGCTTTTGGCATTAACCCTCAGATTGAGTATTTTCATATGACAAGCGGATTTACCGATGAAGAATACATTGCAATGTACCGAAGCACATTGATTCAAATGAATGAAGATCATAAAAATGCCTTTATTCTTGTTCCGGTGAATCATCCCTTTCTTGTGGAGGATGTAAATTTTCTCAACAAAAAGGGAATCCCTGTGGTTACATTGAACGATGATCGGGAGGATAGTCAAAGAATCTTTCATATCGGTCCGGATACATATCAATCCGGAAGGGTTGCAGCTCAATTGACCGGAGGGTTATTATCCGGTCAAGGTAGAGTATTGCTGTACACAGCGAATTATTCTTCCTCCGGTTACTTCTTAAGAAAAAAGGGCTTTATGGACAAGATGCACGAATCCTACCCGGATATTCATATCACCGAAAGGAATCAAAAGACGGTTCTTGAGGCCTTCTATGGTGGGGATGTGGATATTCGTTCCTTTGATTGTATCTGCAATATTGATGGTGCAACTGTATCAGAAGGTGTAGCTTTATTAAAACAAAAAGGTGATGTAGATTTCATCAAATACATCGGTTTTGAAATTAACAGTGATGTGAAGGAGCATTTAGCAGACGGATCCATTCATGCAGTTATCAGCCAAGATGCTTTCTCTCAAGGATATTTTGCCCTTCGGATGCTGTGTGAATACTTGGTTTACGCAAAACAACCTAAATATGATCGCATGTTTGTAAGATGTGACATCATATTAAAAGAAAATATGATCATCAACGACCGGATTGTCAACCCGTATTTTATGGGAGATTAACGGGACGTTGGTAAGTGAGGAGGAGTCATTTCATGGAAGTTTATAATATCGGTATGATCGGGTTTGGTTTCATGGGGAAAATGCATGCTTACGGATACAAAACCATCCCCTTGTACTATGGCGATTTGCCATGGAAAACAAATTTAACCGGTGTGTGTACCTCATCCGTTTCTACGGCACAAAAGGCAAAGGAACCATTGGATTTTGAATTTGCCACAACAAACCCGGATGAAATCATAAATCGTGAGGACATACAAATTATCAATGTTTGCACACCCAATATTTATCATAAGGATGTAATTATTAAAGCATTAAAGGCCGGTAAACACATTTATTGTGACAAGCCTTTAGCAGTAAATTATGCCCAAGCACAGGAAATCCTAGGAACCATGAAGGAAAACAAAGAAAAAGGTTCTGTTTGCCAAGTAGTTCTTCAAAATCGATTTTTTCCTGCAACATTAAAAGCCAAGGAATTGATTCAAGAAGGGCGATTAGGAAATATTCTGACTTTTCGAGCATGCTATTTGCACTCAGGATCTGTAGACCCCGTAAAACCCATCGGATGGAAGCAAGATAAATATATCGGAGGCGGTGGGGTATTGTTAGACTTAGGTTCTCATGTGCTGGATATGATCTATTACTTGTTAGGTGAATACCGATCGGTCATGGCTAAAACACAAGTGTTGTATCCCAAAAGACCGGATAAAAAAGGTGTGTGGTTGGATATTGCAGCGGAGGATGCTGTGTATATGACCGTAAGGATGAAAAACAACAGCCTCGGTACCGTGGAAGCTTCTAAAATTGCCACGGGGACGAATGATGAATTGCGATTTGAAATACACGGAGACAAAGGTGCCATTCGGTTCAATTTGATGGACCCGAATTGGCTGGAGTTTTATGACAACACATTGCCGGAAGGATCCTATGGCGGAACAAGAGGATTTACAAAAATCGAATGTGTACAACGTTACCCGAAACCGGGAGGGGATTTTCCCAGTTCTAAAGGTTCCATCGGTTGGGTCAGAGCCCATGTCCATTGCCTTTACAGCTTCTTAGACAGTGTGTTTTATAAGAAACAAGCTGTTCCTTCATTTGAAGACGGTGCTTACATCCAATATGTCATGGAACAAGCCTATCGGTCGGATACAGAACAACAGTGGATGGAACTGTAGAACATAAAAACCATAAAAAAAAGGCTTACAAGAAGTGTAAGCCTTTTGTGAAGGAGAGTTTTTTGTGAAAAAAACTTATGTGTGTTTGCATATTTAAATAAATTTACCTGATGCTTTACGCATATCCAGGTTGGATTTAGCAAGGGCACTTTGCACCTTTTCAAGCTCAAATCGCCTCTTTATTTTCAATGTGGTGGTCTTGATCAATTCGTCTTTGGTCATGAGGAAATAACGAATAATCTTGTATTGAGGTATGGTTTTATTAATTTCTTTGATTGCTTGATCAAATGATTTTGCTAATTCTTGTTCCGAAGGTATGTTACCGGAAAAGTATTCTTGATCAATCACTAACTCGGCACATATTTCCACATTTTTATCCGGTGTGATATTGCCCCACACAAAAGAGTCCTTGACTCCCGGTATATTATTAATTAAAACTTCAAATTCTTCTGGAAAGGCTTTTTTACCGTTGTCCAAAACAATCATGGATTTTGCGCGACCGGTTATTTTAATATATCCTTCGTCGTCAATAAATCCTAAGTCTCCGGTTTTGAACCAACCTTTTTCAAACACTTCATTTGTCGCATCCTGATCTTCGTAATAGCCTAACATGACATTATCGCCCCGAACAATGATTTCACCCATTCCGTTTTCATCCGGTGCGTCAATGGAAACCTCGATATCAGCTAAAGGTTGGCCGATGGTGCCCGGTCTGAATGCAAATAAATTGTTGGCGGAAACCACCGGTGATGTTTCGGTTAATCCGTAACCTTCCAAAAGAACCACCCCGATTTTTTCAAACCAGATGGTCATGGCAGGATCCAAGGGAGCTGCTCCGGAGACTGCCAGTCTTAACGCCGGTGCAAATTTGTCCCGAATGGATTTAAATAATTTTTTACGAAGATCGATGCCGATCTTTCTTAAAAATTCTGATAAATTGATTAAGGTATTGACGAGGTTTTCTTTCCCGGCCTTACGAATACCCTCTTGCAATCTGCGAAACATAACATCAAATATAGCAGGAACAGCCACTAAAAGGCTGACATTGTATTCTTGTAGGTTCTTTGCCACATGTTTGATGCCGTCGCAATAAGCGATGCAAACGCCTACATGAACCATATGAATCAATCCGATGGTGTTTTCAAATGTGTGGTGATAAGGGAGTAATGAAAGATGAACTTCACCCGGGAATATTTGAATGGTTTGTGTGATAGAGTTAACATTGCTTGCTATATTCTTGTGGGAGAGCATAACCCCTTTTGCCATGGCTGTCGTGCCGGATGTAAACAACAAAATGGACATTTTTTCACGGTCAATGGTAGCATTAATAAAAGATCGGTCTCCTTTGGATAACAATTGCTTGCCTTTCTTTACGAGCTCAGGCAATGATGTAAATTTAGAATCATTATTTCCTTGTTTCTCCATGCAAATAAAGTATTTGATGCTTGGTAGTTCCTCTTGAGCTTCCTCCATCATGGCTTGGTAAGCAGGACTGTAAAAAATCGCTTCTACTTTACCGCGTTCAATCAAGGACTTGACTTCGTTTGCCGGAAGATGCTTATCCAAAGGCACGGCAACACCTGTGCCATTTATGACAGATAAGTAACTGACTGCCCACTCGTATCGGTTCTCACCGATGATTGCAATACAGGTATTCTTCAAACCTATTGCATGTAACGCCGTTCCTAGGGCATCAATATCCGTATCAAAATCAACAAATGTTTTTCCTGTAATATTGCCCTGTTCATCTTTAAAACGAAAGGCATAGGAGTCTCCAAAGTTTTTTGCAGCTCCTTTTACCACTTCTCTAACATCATGAATCGTGGTTGATTGGTAATAGCCCCTTCCTTTTACGATTCTCTTACCGTCAGAATGAGTAATTTGAATACCTTCTTTCATCATCATCTCTTCCTCAAACGAATTATTACTAGGTAATAACACCAGTTCCTATTAGTAAGCATTATATAACAACTATATTCTTATTACAAGTGTTTTTTTATTAATATTTTATTAATAACGATCTGATATACTCACTTCCCCACAAAAACATGTGTACATTTTTTTGCAGTAATATTTATACCCACTTCTCCACAGAAAAACGAGTACTTTTTTCTGGTGGTAATCTTATATAGTATTTTTGTAAATAAGTAATAAAACTATTCATGTTTTATTTGATAGAATGGTGTTGTAAAAACGCACACAGGAAAGGATGATAAAAAATGAATTGGATGGACAGACGAAAAGACATCTTAGAGCGCATGGAACGGTTTATGGGACCTTTGAAAACTCAATGGGACGGTTTGCCGGTAGAGACGGAAACCTTATCCGAAGAGAAAATCGGGAATGTGATCCGAAAACACATCCGGTATCAAGATCAACCGGGTAGTGTCATATGGGCTTATTTAATGATACCTGAGGAAATAAGCGGAAAGGTTCCGGGAATGATTTGTTTACATCAAACCACCGGGTGTGGTAGCCGTGAACCTGCCGGGTTGGAAGGCAAAGAAAACCTTTATTATGCACTTGAGTTGGCTCAAAGGGGTATGGTGACCCTTGCACCGGATTTGCCGAGCTTTGGCGAAATGAAGGATGTTCACCCGCTGCCGGAAGGCTATGTAAGCGGTACTATGAAAGACATTACAATACATCGAAGGGGGTTGGACTTGTTGACTCAATTACCTCAAGTGGATTCTGATCGTTTAGGAAGCATCGGACATTCATTAGGGGGGCACAACACGTTGTTCCTTGCAGCATTTGAACCTAGAATCAAAGTTGCAGCCACTAGCTGCGGATTCACCACATGGAAAGCATATGCAAAAAGCTTCGGCAGTTTGGCTGCATGGGCGCAAGATCGATATATGCCGCTTGTTAGGGATGTCTACCAAAACAATCCCGATAAAATGTCGGTAAAATTCGAGGAGATCCTAGAGGCTATTCTTCCTAGGGCAATGTATGTAAATGCACCAAAGAGCGACAGTAACTTTGATCAAGAAGGTGTGAAAGAGTGTATGAAGTACATCCGACATGTTGCTGCAAAACAAAACATGACACTGAACCTTCTAGTCGAACAACCGGACTGCGGCCATGATTTCCCTAAGGAACAGCGAGAGAATTGTTATGTGTTTATTGAGAATATGTTAAGTGCAAAAAGAGGTTGACCATGAAGCTAAATTTTAAAGGCAAGTTATTGGCTTTCATCGCAGTGATTGCTGTTTTTGTCATTGCTTTTATTTTAGTTCTAACGAATATTAGTAATACTTCGAAGGATGGGTTGTCAGGTCAACCGGTAACAGAAAACCTTTTTAAAGTGTTTGGTAAGGATTTGACATTAACACTAATTAATAAAACCCAAACTCAATATACTGCCGCTAACAATACACGATATGAATACACGGTGTATCACAAGAAAAAACAGGCCGGTCTTCTTACACTGGATTTTTATGAATTGTACTCCGGTGACATTTATTATTGTATGCGTATGGATAGCGAAACAAATACCTCTTCTTTATTGAATGTAGAAATTTATCTAGAGACTGATCCCGCGTATCAGTACCGTTATTTCAGTTACCCAAAGGGGCGTGACAATGTAACGTCTGTTTTAGAAGGACCTTTTAACTCGGAGGAAACGCCTTATTCATCGCCCTATAAAATCTACATAGAATCCCCTTCCTTCTACATGGTAGCAAGCTGTGTCAATGCTTATAAAAAGTTGGATTACGGTGTTTTGAAAGATCTGCCCAACAAAAGCTCCGTGATCCAAATACATAAAGGTTATATAACCGCCGAACTGCCCATTCAAAAGGGACGCTTAACAGAGCAATGGGGAATCTATTCCAAAGAACTGCTTGTGGACTTTTCCGATGATTATACAAAGGCGGTAGCAAAAATCGCCGACTATTCCCGCCATAGGAAGTGGTCAATGAACGGCCAATACTATTTGACACCTTCTACCTATACGCCATCGGGAAATGATTGCTTTTATAAAAACACCGCTCATCATGCAGGGGAATCTTTTTTGAGGACAGAGGGACGCTATTTTGATTCTATGTCCATAGTGGCATTGTATACCGCTGTGAGAGATCAGACGGAAGACGGAATATGGCCCACGGAACCTCAATCCGATTGGTTGAGAAATGATTACGGTATTTATGAGTCCTTTTATGATACTAGATTCAATACCGACGCCGGGTTGTTTTTAATTAGGGGTTGGCGCAAGTGGAAAGATCCGGCCCTTTTAGCTTCTGCTTGTGCATATGGGGACTTCTTGGTTGATTTTGCTAAGAACCATCATTTTGAAACTGAAAATGGAGGCTATTTGGTGTGGGATTACACAGACCAAAAATTTGCCTTGATTCCCACTCATGTGTCTTTAAATCATTTGGTTACCGAAATGAATTTCCTCTATGAACTGTATGTAGACACTGATGATGTGATGTATAAGGAGATAGCCGAAAGAATAAGGCAGGCGGTGATTGATACCGAAAAAGACTGGTATAAGCCTAACAAGGATCTTTGGTATGCCTATATGAAAGACGGGTCATACGGCCGTGAAGATTATGTCAACCTAACTTTAAAAGACTTGCGGTATTCCCAAAAGATTTTTGAGCAGATTTACGGGCAAACCCACCCGAGCTTTACCTTACTCATACAGGCGAAGGAAAGCTACTTGAGAGAAAACAACTTACCACTATATTAAATGACAAAAAGGAATGAGCAACTGTTTTTTCATACTAGACACCTTTTGACAATATATTTGTAATGGTTGTACAAATATGATCTTAACACGATGAAAAGAGGGGAATATGAAAAAATTAGTTACAGTGCAAATTGTATTTATCTTAATGATTGTGCTCATTCCTTTTTTGCTGTCCAAAAGTTGCCATACCACATCAGAGGACAAGGTATATGTCGATGTGAAAATAAAGGTATGGGCGCATGAGGCACAAAAAGTTGTGGAGATGGACTTAGAAGATTATCTTTTAGGAGTGGTGGCTGCTGAAATGCCTGCTGCATTTGAACAGGAAGCATTAAATGCGCAAGCAGTTGCAGCAAGGACATATGCTGTAGCCAGGCTCAAAGGTTTGTATGTCGCCAAAGATGGGTACCATCCGGATACACCTATTTGTACCGACCCTTCCCATTGTCAAGGATATAAGACCAAAGAGCAGATGTCTGAAGTATGGGGCAAGTTTTCTACAAGTCGGTATTGGAAAAAGATACAGTCATCGGTGGAAGAGACCATAGGTCAAGTGATCACCTACAAGGAGGAAATCACCAACCCGGTTTATCACTCGAATGCCGGAGGAATAACCGAAAGCGCTTCGGATGTCTGGGGTACCCCGGTACCTTATTTGGTCAGTGTAATGAGTAAGGGGGATTCCATCAGTCCGGTATGGGATCAAAAAGTTACATTTACCCCGGGAGAAATTCGACAGAAGATCACTTCTAATTCCGGTTATTCTGATTTTAACCTTTCCGACCGAATGGAAGGAGAGATTGAAACAATTGAACATACATCAGGAGGAGGAGTAAAAAGTATTCGTTTGGGCAATAAAATATTTGAGGGCACGGAGCTTAGACGTTTGTTGGGTTTAAAATCCACTAAGTTCGAGATTTCTATAGATAAAAAAGGTATCATTCACTTTAGAACAAAAGGTTCTGGCCATGGTGTGGGTATGAGTCAATGGGGTGCAAATTACCTTGCTTTGAATGGAGGAACATATATTGAGATCCTTGAGCATTATTACAATGGTATTATTGTGAAAAGTTACCGGTAATATGTATATAACTTGAAAATACCGGCAAAAATACATATAACGGAGGTGAAGTTTATGAACAATGAAGGTAACAACAAGAACTTCAGACAAAATGTAGTAGACTTTTTCGAGAAGAACGGATTTTTCGTAGCCTTAGGTATATGTATTGTGATCGTAGCGGTAGCAGTGGTGTCCATCAGAAATAATCAAGCGGATGGAGATCTAAGCATGGAAGCATCAGAGACCACATACGAAGGTGAAGAAGCAAGCGGTAACGTGATTGACGAACATTTCGTCTTAAACGAGGATCCTGATGGTGAAGATGCCGAGGAAGTAGATAGTAATGATGAAAATCAAGCGCATCCGGTGAATGCCGGAGCAGAAGCTTCTTCTGTTGTATCGGCCATCGACTTCGTTATGCCTGTATCAGGGAGCGTCACATTCGATTATTCAATGGATCAGCTTACTTATTCTAGAACATTGGAAGAGTGGCGAGCACACAGCGGCCTGGATATCGGTGCAGCAATCGGTACTGCAGTAGCTGTTGTGGCGGATGGTACTGTAACAGACATTAAGAACGACCCCGGTTTCGGATATACTGTCATCGTGGACCATGGAGATGGCTTAAAGACAGTATATGCAAACCTAGCAAGGGAAGACATGGTTCAAGTGAATCAGCTGGTGGAAGCCGGTGATATCATTGGTGCTGTAGGTGACACTGCATTGTTTGAATGTGCAGAGGAATCTCATTTGCATTTTGAAGTTTGGGCAGACGGTACAATAGCCGACCCGAAAAATTATTTACCCATGGAATAACAAAAAGAGGAACAGTTAAAAGTTTTATAAAACCATTGAAACTGTAAGAATCAAAAGAGCAGACAGCTAATAAGTTGTCTGCTCTTTTGATTTGTATAACATAGTGAATTAAACATAAAAACCCATCAATCAAAATTCGATATTTTCCGTTGTATATACCGCACCCTTGAAACGGCATAAAGAAGAATTGATAAAAATTGGTTGTCCTATTGTTTTGTACTATCTGTACCCCTCCTTGAATATATTTTATTGTACAAGGATACTTAAAAACAAGAGGAGAGGAACATGGATAATAACAAATATTTGATGAATCGAGTCACACGGTTGCTGTTAGTGGTCTCATTGGTCTTTGTAGGTGCTGTCATATATATGTTAGGGGACAGTACGGGACCGGAGATCTTTATGGGTGTATACAACACCTCTTATGACTCCGTTCGGTTTGATCAGGAAATATCCTATCTATTTTCGGATACCGTCATACCGGTTTCAATTGACTCATCCGGTAATCGCAGCTGGGGGATCAAAAGAAATAAAGGAGCATTGCCGGATCCGGACCCCGGGAGTGTGGAGCTTTTAGAAAAGCACTCAGGTGCATGGGTAGGGGATACCAATAAAAAAGTCATTTACCTTACATTTGACCAGGGATATGAAAACGGATACACAGAAAAGATTTTGGACACGTTAAAAGAGAAGAATGTAAAATCCATTTTCTTTGTCACGGGACCGTATTTGGATAAGTGCGATAAACTCATGCAACGGTATGTAGACGAAGGACATTATGTAGGAAATCATACAGTGCGACATAAAAGCATGCCATTGTTGGACCGAGCCACTGCCGAGAAGGAATTGTTGGAGTTGGAAAAATCCTTTGAGGAAAAATATAATGCACAAATGTTGTTTTTCAGACCTCCTAAGGGAGAATACAACGAACAGACCTTAATTATGGCAAAAGAACTACGATATACAACATTGTTTTGGTCATTTGCTTATGATGATTGGTTGGTAGATAAGGTAAGAGGGCCTGAATATGTGGTGAATTTAATTTCTCAATACGCTCACAATGGCATGGTCATTCTTTTTCATGCTGTTTCACCGGATAATGCCAATGCCCTTGGAGCGGTTATAGATACTTTAAGGAACATGGGTTATGAGTTTGGTGACCCGATGGACTTATACAGGAATTGATGCAAAGTGGACGGTAAGGGGTGATATACAGTGGCTAGAAGAGGGAAAATGAAGGAAAAGTTTGTGAATGCTTTGGAATTGCCCAGAGAGCTTGTTTTGAATGTGCCAAAAATCACTGTAACCGGTAAAGACAAGATACTCATAGAAAGCTACAAGAGTCTTGTTAGTTATGAAACCGAATGTGTCAAGCTGAGCACTTCGGTGGGAACGTTGTCTTTATTCGGTAAGGATTTGACCATCAAGGAAATCACAAGCGAAGATATCATTGTTCAAGGAAAGGTCGGAAAGTTGGAATTTAATGCTTAACAAGGGGTGAAACCGTTGATTTTTAAACTAATAAATTTTTTTCGCGGGATTGTACATATTAAGATAGAAGGAAAGTTCATCGAACGGTTTATCAATATTTGTACGTATCACAATGTATTTTTATGGGACATCGTGAAAGTGGATAGCCGATCCATGACCATGTTTTTGAGTAGAAAAGCTTTTCGTGAAGTCGATCAGGTTGCAGAAAAAGCTAAAGTGACAGTTGAAGTTTTAAAAAAGAGCGGGCTGCCATATATTCTGGGTAAATATAAAAAAAGAAAAGCCTTTGCAATCGGAGCATTGCTCTTTCTCATAGTCACAATCTATTTGATGTCCCTTGTTTGGTATGTGGAAGTCATCGGAAACGAAGAAGTTTCCACGGATGAACTACTTGAAGAAGTGAAAAAAAGCGGTATTTATGTAGGTGCCTCCAAACGAAACATTAACACGGATGACGTAATTTCCACCCTTATGTTGGATCGTGATGACCTGTCTTGGGCCGGGGTATATATTAAGGGAACAAAAGTAACCCTTCATGTAACGGAGCGAGACTTACCGCCAATTGTAGAAGACGATTCACTCCCGGCGGATATTATGGCGTTAAAAGACGGTGTGATCCAAGAAGTCATTGTAAAAGCCGGTGTGGCGGCAGTGAAAAAAGGAGACAGTGTTTTTAAAGGTGATGTTTTAATCAAAGGTGATGTGCCGTTGAAGTTTTCGGAGAACAAGCTGCATGTCCATGCGAAAGGTGAGGTGTATGCCACCACATGGTATGAAATTAAAGAACCGGTACCGGAGTTTAAAACAGTGAAGGAATTGACCGGAAAAACCTATAAAAAAACCAGAATTGATATTTTTGGCGTGTCGATCCCTTTACCCAAACCGGTGGCAATGTCTTATGGGGAATATGAGATGGAAGTGCTTGAAAAGCCGCTGATCATCGGACGTAATGTGTATTTGCCCGTGACAACTGAGGTGTCTTTATACAAGGAGGTGCAATCAAAAGATATTGCGTTAGATGAGGAACAGGCTTTGGAGTATTGTGTTTCTTTGATTGAAGAAAGAGCGGTGGATGTGATACCGGAAGAAGCTCAAATACTTGCAAAATACCGAAGATATGTGTATGATGATAATGGAAAAAAATATGTTGAGATGATATTTGAGTGTAAAGAAGATATAGGGTTCAACGTTGTGAAAGAAATAACTGAAAATTCATAAACAACCGGAGGAATTGGTGAGTAATATTGTTCAAAAAAGTATACATTTCACAGACAGTGATTTGATGATGAATATCTTTGGTAACCGGGATGAAAATCTAAAAGCCATTGAACAGGCTTTGGATGTTACCTTTACCATTCGTGATAACGATTTAAAAGTGGCAGGTACGCCGGTAAGTGTGGATAAAGCTTTAAATGTAATTGATAATGTCATGCCCATCGCAAGATCCGGTGACGTGATCACAAAACAAAACATTTTATACTTTCTGTCCTTAGCCGAGGACGGAACGCATGTGGACAAGCTGAATTATCCCATTGATTGTGTATGCGTTACAGCCAAAGGAATACAAATTAAATCCAAAACATTCGGACAAAAAAAGTATGTGAAAGCCATGAAGGACAACACCATTACATTTGGAATCGGTCCGGCGGGAACCGGGAAGACATTTTTGGCGGTTGCCATGGCCGTGAATGCTTTTAGAGCCAAGGAAGTGGACAGAATCATTCTCACCCGTCCGGCAGTAGAAGCGGGAGAAAAGCTTGGGTTTTTGCCCGGAGATTTGCAACACAAGGTGGATCCTTATTTAAGGCCGTTATATGATGCTTTGTATCTTATGTTAGGACCGGAGCTTTTTAACAGACATCAAGAAAGCGGTGCCATAGAAGTTGCGCCGTTAGCTTATATGAGAGGTAGAACATTAGACACTTCCTTTATTATTTTGGATGAAGCTCAAAACACCACCCCCCAGCAAATGAAGATGTTTTTGACTAGAATCGGGTTTGGTTCGAAGGCTGTAGTGACCGGAGACATCACGCAAATCGATTTGGACGGCAAAAAATCCGGTTTAAAAGAAGTCATGCATATTCTTAAAGGGATTGAAGGGATTGAGTTTATCCATTTAACAGAAAAAGATGTTGTACGCCATGAATTGATTCAAAAAATTATTAAGGCATATGAGAAATATGAAGATCGATAGTCAAAAAGGAGTAACACCTGGTGAAATCAGGAAAAGCAAGAAAAAGGACAACCGGAAAATTGAATAAAGCGAAGAGGAGAAAAATGCTCGTTCGAGCAACGAAGGGGCAGAAATTCAAAGATATTTTTGTCAGTATCAGTTGTATCTTGGTTTGCTATGTAATCATGATTTCAGCGGTAATCCCGAAAAAGTATGATGTATTACCGGGTGAAAAAAGTCCATACGATATTACCGCGCCTAGAAATGCTGTCAATATGGTTTTGACCCAAAAACGGGCAGAGCAAATGCGGGATCAAGTCCAGCCGGTTGTTATCAGAACTGATATTACACCGGAGAAATTGAATATTGTTACCGAGATATTTATCGAGATTCGTAATCATAGAAACAATCTGGCAAGTTCCGTAACGACTAATGAGTACGATATCACAGGTTTTCAAAAGGGTGCCATCACAAAAGGTGACTTTGCCGTAGGCATTCCCATCTTTTCCAAAGAAAGAAGCTTTGTAGATGAATCCTTAGCAAGCGGAACCAAGCTATTGGTAAAATATAATGTGGATGTTCCTCTCCGCGCCCTTGAAGACATATACATATATGCATCGGACAGGGATATAGATCAACTTGAAAAAGCCATACGAGATATAGTAACATATGTACTGAAAAACGATGTATTTGAGGACCGGCTGAGCAACTTTTTAGAGATCGCTCATAGTCGTTTGAACTCAGCCAATCCAAAAGGACATTTGGATGAATTGGGATTGAGGATTTTTGATCAGACCATTAAACCTAACTGTTTTACAGATCAAGAACACACAAAGTTTTTAAAGGATGAAGCATACAACAATGTGATGCAAAACAACAAAGTGGTCATCAATGCCAATGAGCGAATTCTCAGCATCGGAGATGTCGTAACAGATGATATTTTTATCATGTTGGAAGAGTTGAACATGATAAAAGACGGAAAGACGAATTATCTCTTTTATATTTCAGTCTTTTTGATCACTGTTCTCCTGTTCGTTTTGATGTTTGCCTTTTATTTCTCCATATTAAAAGATAAAAAACCGGATAAGGACAACCTCTTGTTAATCGGAACGGTTATTGTTTTAACATTATTAATTGCAAGGTTTGTGCCGAAGGCATATCTTTATGCAACGCCCATCTTTATCGGAGTTATGCTTTTAACGATATTAACAAATGAGCGCATGGCTTTTGTGGGTAACTTGGTGATATCTTTGTGCGCCTCTTTTATGACCAATTGGGACATCGTTTTCATGGTGATCTGCCTATGTGTGGGGTCCATTGCCATATACTTCGTTAAAATCTTTAAGAAACGTCGAAGCAGTATCACTGTCAGCGGAATAATTGTAGGAGCCATTAGCATTTTGGTCGTGGTTGCATTTGGCATGTATTATAGAGCGTCTTGGATGGACATTGGAAAGGATGCTGCTTTTGTTTTTCTCAATGGATTTGCCTCCGGAATTATTACATTAGGTGTTTTATCCATTTTTGAATCGGTTTTTGATGTGATTACACAATTTAAATTATTGGAATTGAGCAATCCGAACCAGCCCCTCTTGAAAAGACTTTTGTTAGAAGCACCGGGTACTTACCACCACAGCTTAATGGTGGCCAACTTGGCCGAGCATGCCACGGAAGCGATTGGCGGCGATCCGCTTTTAGCTAGAGTAGGTGCATATTATCATGACATTGGAAAATTAAAACGTGTGGGATTTTTTTCAGAAAATCAGTCCCCGAGTTTTAATCCTCATGACAAGTTGAAACCGGACTTAAGCAAGAATGTGATTATGGATCATGTAAAATACGGCAAAGAATTGGCCAAGGAGTACAAACTGCCTTCATTTTTAGAAAAGTTCATCGAACAGCATCATGGAACGACGTTAGTTGCATACTTTTATCATCAGGCTAAAGAGAATAATAAAAACGGTGTTGTAAGTGAAGAGGATTATCGGTATAAAGGTAAAAAGCCCGACTCAAAAGAAACGGCAGTCGTTATGTTGGCCGATTCGGTGGAAGCTGCCTCAAAATCGTTGGATTTTTCCGAAGAGGGTTTGAACAAAAAGAAGCTAGGGTTGTTTATTGATAAAATCATTATGCCTAAATATGAAGACGGTCAACTCGATGAAGTTGATTTGACATTCGCCGACTTGACAAAAATCAAGGATGCTTTTGCGTATGTGTACAAAGGTCATTACAGTTCAAGAAATGTTTATTATCCCGATGATGATAAAGGCAGCAATCAAAGCGGGGCAGACAATGGAAAAGACGGTGATGAATCATCAAAGTAAAAGTCGGCATCGATGATCAACATAAAAAGTTTACCTTCACTCATCAAACAAAAAGGTTGCTTGGCAAAATTGCCAAGAGGTGTTGCGTCATGGAGAATTTCAATCACCATGTTATGATTGGATTACTTTTTGTGCATAATGAAGAAATGAAACGCATCAACAAAGAAACCAGGGGTATGGATAAAACAACCGATGTTCTATCTTTTCCTATGCTAGACATTGAAAATGGTAAGGTGGATTTAATGCAAGAGGACTTTATGGACGGTAAAAACACGGTCTACTTAGGAGACATTGTCATTGCGCCGAACGTGGTCAAAGAGCAGGCAGAGGTATATGGCCACAGCGAGTTGAGGGAATTGTGCTTTTTGTTTAGTCACGGTATGTTTCATCTTTTAGGGTATGACCATATGGACAAGGAAAGCGAAAAGCAAATGATCGGCAAACAAGAGAATGTGTTATCTTCCTTGGAGATCACAAGATAAAATAAGGTGGGTTGAATATGCAAGAGGAACATTTGATCAGTGACAGTGAATTGGTGGAAATGGCGATGCAGGCGGCGGAAAACGCCTATGCACCCTATTCGGATTTTAAGGTGGGGGCAGCGGTTTTGGTGGAGGACGGAGGCATCTATGTAGGATGCAATATAGAGAATGCATCTTTTGGTGCAACGGTTTGTGCAGAGCGCACGGCTATTTTTAATGCTGTTTCCGACGGATATAAAAGAATCGTCAAGCTTGCAGTTGCCTCTCCTTTATCAAGAAATTACACCATGCCTTGTGGTATCTGTCGCCAAGTGGCATTAGAATTCGGAGGCAAGGATTTGCCCGTTCTATGTGCCGACATGTCCGGATTATATAAGGAATACACATTAGAACAGCTTTTGCCGGAAGCATTTATGAAGTTTTAAGGGAAAGGAAAAAAGGATGAGTTTTCAATCAGGATTTATTACAATTATCGGAAGGCCGAATACAGGAAAATCGACATTAATCAATCAAATTATGGGTGAAAAGCTTGTGATCATTTCGGACAAGCCTCAAACCACAAGGAATGTGATCAGGGTGATACTAACCGGAGAAAACAGCCAATTAATATTTTTAGATACACCTGGGATGCACAGGCCGCGCACCAAGTTAGGTGAATACATGGTGGATATCGCCAATCAAAGCTTAGACGGGGTGGATGCAGTGGTATTGATTACAGATGACTTAAGCGGGAGGGTGGGGCCTGGAGACCAGCACATCATTGAACAGCTGGAGAAAGTGAAAACCCCTGTCATTTTGGCTGTAAATAAAACCGATACCACACCCAAAATGAACCTATTAAAAGTGATGGATGCATTTGGTAAAGCTTATAATTTCAAAGACATTATTCCCATTTCGGCTTTGACCGGAGATGGTGTTGCCCAATTGGTTTCCACCCTTCGAGAAATGATGCCGGAAGGCCCGATGTATTTCCCCCAAGATTATGTTACCGATCAACCGGAGAGGCAAATCGCAGCCGAATATATTCGTGAAAAAATATTACAATTAACTCGAGACGAGGTTCCCCATGGTACGGGCGTGGAGATTATGTCTTTTGAAGAACGGGAAGATCAGGACATGATTGATATTCAAGCGGATATTTATTGTGAGAGAGACTCTCATAAGGGGATGATCATCGGTAAGGGTGGTGCAATGCTCAAACAGATCGGTACGAAAGCCCGTGAGGATTTGGAGCTTTTGTTAGGTTGCAAGGTGAACCTAAAGCTGTTTGTGAAGGTTCGGGAGAATTGGCGTAACAGTCAATCGGTTATGAATACGCTAGGTTACAGGAAGTAGTAGAAAGCATGGTAGTTAGGTGAAGATTGTCAACACGAATGGAATAGTCATAAAAAGCATCAAGTATTCCGAGCAGGATAAGATCATTACAGTTCTAACTAGGGATCTGGGAAGGATCACAGTGATGGCAAAGGGAGCACTGCGTTCGAAAGGGAATATAGGCATTGTTACTCGTTTTTTAAGTTGCTCGTCTTTTTGTTTATTTAAAGGTAGAAACATGTTTGTGTTAAAAGATGCAGAGTTTATCACCACCTATCCCAATATTGAATTAGATATTGAAAAATTGACCTATTGTTCACACTTTGCAGACATGATGATGGATATCGTTCAGGAAGGGCAATCCTTTCCTGAAGCCATCGATCATTTTCTATATGCCATTATTCACATGAATTCGGCAAACCCAAATCAATACGAGACCATACGGTTATTTTTTGAATTAAGGTCGGTTTTTATCATGGGCTATACGCCGAGATTAGACCAATGTATCTTGTGTGACAAAGAAATTAATGAGGAAGCATACTTCTCTATCTCCAACGATGGGATGTATTGCTGTGAACATAAACCCTCAGGGGTTAAGGTGGAAATACATAAACAGGGAATTGAGGCTTTGCGTTACATTGCAAGGACCTCGGCTAAAAATTTGTATCGAATGCAAATCTCTCCGGAAACCATAAAAAGCTTGGAGGCTTTATCCAAGCTTTATGTGGAAAGCAAGCTAGAGAAAAAGTATACCAAAATGGATATGATCTTATCCTTGCGGCCGAAAAAGGATTTGCCTCATTGATCTTACCGGTCATTCTTTTCCACATTTTTTACTACTTCTTCTTTTTCTTTTAAGTATTCAACAGCCAAACTCCATTTATACACCGAGAATTGATTGTCTTTGAATCGAAAAC
Source organism: uncultured Clostridia bacterium (assembly GCA_937894465.1). GTDB lineage: Bacteria > Bacillota > Clostridia > JAAYHZ01 > JAAYHZ01 > JAAYHZ01. The sequence goes on along the minus strand of CALCRE010000088.1, from coordinate 1,924 downwards.
GATACAAATCATCGTCCATATAGAATTCAAATATTCGGTTCGATTGGATATTGACCCCGTGCATCAACTTCAAAGAAAACTCTGTGACCTGTCTTCGCTCATTGGTGAAAATCATTTTATCTTGCTTTAAAACCATCCTGCCTAATGCTATTTTTTTAGGCATCCCGGTTCTTTTTCCTTTAAACAAAATCACATCATCGTCATCAAAGATAACGGAATCCGGTTGATCGATTTTGTCAAGATCCTCATGGAGACGTTTTATTTGCCACTTATTCCAGTCGAGGGGGTTATCAAAATACAAGTTTTTAAAATCTGTTTCGAAGAAGCCTGTTTTAGTATAGATGGTTTTGTAGCCACATTCAGTACAATAAAAATCATTTCCTTTGGATACGAGGGTTTCGATCTTATTGCAATGAGGGCATAGGAACAACATCAGCTCGATCCGTTCTGCTAAGTTTTTTCCGTTGTATTCAAACATATTTTCTCTTTGCCATGCATATTCACTGTATTGTAAGCTTTCTTCTATAACCCGGTGAATTTGATCTGCATCCATGCCCTTGATTTGTTCAGCACTGAGTATGATGTTGAAATCCATGTATATTTTACCTTTGCGTTGTTTCACAGCCCATCTTGGACCGGCTAAGTGACATCCTTTGAAGTTGACAAACACTACAGGAATCTTCAACAACTTCACAAGCTTTGCTGTGGAATAAATGGAAGGTAGGGAATCACCATCCCAACTTCTTGCTCCTTCCGGGAATATGCCGATGACACCGTCCCACTTTTTCACGCGCAGAATGTTTTTAACTGCTTGGGAATCACTCATGGATTTTGTTTTCGGAATAGCGCCCACCCAATCGGTCAATATATAACGCAACCATCTGGCACGAAAAAAATTATCCGATGTTACAAACTGGATGGGATGCTTGACAAATCGGCTGATATATATAGGATCCCAATTGTTCACATGATTGGCCAGAATCAAATAAGGAGGTTCCAAGTCATGTATAATTTCTGCGTTTGTAATGAATTCATTTTTCGTATCGATAAACCTTGGTAAAAATAGTCTGACAAACTTAATAATGGGTCGATTTGGTTTTTTGGTTATTTCGTTCATACTTAACACCTCAAACAATAACTTATATATAAAACGACAAAAGACTTAAGACTTCAATCTCTTTATACACATCATACCGGTAAACCTTGTTAAAAACAAAATTATTGCCCTTCTATAACAAAGATTAAAGTCTATTTATATTTTTCTTATAGGATCAACAAGCCCAATAATGCTGATAGTGCTACAGCAGCAATGGGATGCAATTTAAACTTTTTCGTTCCGATCAATATGACAAGAAAGATCAACAGCGCAGCGGGGTTAATTTTAATGGTTTGAAAAAAGGAACCGGCAGAGCTGTTTTCCAACCACAATGGCAACTTAGAAGCTTCATTTAGCACAAAGATGGACATGTCGGCAAAAAACCAGACTGCAGCAGCAATTAACCCAATCGTAGCCGGACGTATTCCGGATAAGACACCTTCGAAATATTTACTATTGCTCAATTTTTCAAAAAACTTTGCTACCACAATAACCAATATGAAAGAAGGTAGAGAAACGCCGAGGGTTGCAAAAGCTGATCCCCAAATACCTGCAACCTTAAAGCCGATATAGGTGGCTGCATTGACGGCAATAGGACCCGGTGTCATTTGGGACACAGCAACAATGTTGGCAAACTCCTCTTGCATAATCCATCCGTGACGGGTGATTTCTTCCCCGATTAATGGAATCATGGCGTAACCGCCTCCGAAACTGAATAATCCGATCTTAAAAAATGTATAGAATAATAACCATAATAAAGTCATTCTTTTTGATCCTCGTATTATAAAGTAGTAGTGTTTATAGTCCCTCTCCAAGGACTGTATGCTA